>VBCZ01000093.1 GCA_005889025.1 Betaproteobacteria bacterium | reverse complement strand
CTCGATGGGAAGCTCGCGCCCGCCGCGGTCGATCAGCACCGCGAGCTCGATCGATGCCGGGCGGCCGTAATCGAACAGCTCGTTGATCGCAGCGCGCACCGACCGGCCGGTAAAGAGAACGTCGTCGATCAGCACGATGCGGCCGCCGCCCACCTCGAAGGGCAGCGTCGTCGTGGCGACCTTGCCGTGAAGCCCTTTCTTGCCGTAATCGTCTCGATAAAACGAAACATCGATGTATCCCACCGGGTGATTGGCTGGCAGGAGCTCACCGAGGCGATCGGCAAGCCAGGCTCCGCCCGAGTAGATGCCGACGAGCTTCGCGTCGGGCGCCATCTCCTCGCGCATCGACGTAGCGAGCGCGACGAGCGTGGCTTCCGCGTCAGGAAGCGCCTGCGTCTGCGGGGGCTTCATCAAGATAGGCTTGGAGGATGATCTGCGCGGCGATCCTGTCGCGCACGGTCCTGCGCTCTCGCACGCGCACGCGTCCTTCGAGCAGCGCGGACCGGGCAGCCTGGGTGGTGAAACGCTCGTCGAAAAGCGTCACCGGAATGCCGAACCGGCCTTCGAGCTGGCGGGCGAAGCGTTGCGCTCGCGCGCTCGTCTCGTGCGGAGTGCCATCGGCATGCAGCGGCAATCCAACGACGAGCCGGGACGGCTTCCATTCGTTGACGAGCGTCCTGATCGCCGCGAAGTGCCCGTCGCTCGTCTGCTGAGCGATCGTCGCCAGCGGATGCGCGATTCGCGTCCGGGTCTCGCCGACGGCAACGCCGATCCGCTTGGTGCCGAAATCGAATGCGAGAATGCTGCCCGCATCGGCTGCGGAGGACATTGCCGTCGCTGCCACGCCTCACGCGTGCCCGACGGCGTCGGACAGCCTTGAGAAGTCTATGCCGAGCAGCTTCATCGCCGCCGGCAGCCGGGTTTCGGCTGGCTCGGCGAACAGAACATCGGTATCGGCCGCCACCGTCAGCCACGCATTCTGGCTTATTTCCTGCTCAAGTTGATCGGCAGACCAGCCGGCGTACCCCAGCGATACCAAGACATCGTTCGGCCCTTCGCCGTGACCCACCGCTTCGAGAATATCCTTCGACGTGGTCAGCCCCAGGTCATCGCTGATCGCCAGCGTCGACTGCCAGCTCCCGAGCGGACGGTGAAGCACGAACCCGCGGTCGATCTGCACCGGTCCCCCGTAGTGAACGCGCGCCTCGCGCAGTTCGGAATCGCCCAGCGGAATATTGATTTGCTCGAACAGCGCCGACAGCGTCATGTCGATCGGCTTATTGATGACGATGCCGAGCGCGCCCTTTTCGCTGTGTTCGCAGACGTAGATCAGCGTGTGGGCAAAGTGCGGATCTGCCATGCTGGGCATGGCGATCAGGAAGTGATGGGTCAGGTTGACCCGGGAATCGCCCATGAGGCGCAATTGTAGACGCGTTTCGCCTGCCCGCACAATTGCCGATCGGGCCGCGTGTGCCCCGCGCGTCGCTTTCCGTAGACTGCATGTCCGTTGTCTGGCGTGGGCCTTGCAGCCGGATAACCCCCTTTCAAGGCCGCCGCCGTTCATAGCGGCATCGTCACTCCCTCGGGGATTCTCATGGCCTATTCCCGCGCTGTCCGTCCGGCTGTTGCTTGCGCGCTCTGCCTTTCCCTGGCGTTCGGCGCGCAGTGCGCCTGCGCCTTTTGCGGCTTTTATGTCGGCAATGCGGATGCCAAGCTCTTCAATGAAGCCTCGCAGGTGATCATCGCGCGAGACGCGAATCGAACAGTCATCAGCATGCGCAACGATTTCCAGGGCGATCTCTCGGAATTTGCGTTAGTCGTGCCGGTGCCGGCGGTGCTGCAGAAGAGCCAGATTCACGTCGGCGACCCCAAAATCTTCGAACGCATCGACGCGTACAGCGCGCCGAGGCTGGCCGAGTATTTCGACGCCAATCCATGCGAACTGGACAAGGCCAGCCGATCGATGGCCGCGAACTCGCCGATGGCGCAGATGGCCGCCAAGGAAGAATTGCGCCGCGACACGGCGCTCGGCGTTATCGTCGAGGCGCGTTACACCGTCGGCGAGTACGACATCGCCATCTTGTCGGCATCCGAGTCCAACGGGCTCGAAACCTGGCTGAGGCAAAGCGGCTACCGGATCCCGGCAGGCGCGAGCAAGGCGCTGCAGCCCTACATCCGCCAGAACCTCAAGTTCTTCGTCGCCCGAGTCAATCTCGCGGCGCAGGCGAAGACCGGTTTCTCCTATTTGCGTCCTTTGCAGTTCGCGTTCGAATCGGAACGCTTCATGTTGCCGGTTCGTTTGGGAATGATCAACGCCAAGGGCCCGCAGGACCTGGTGATCTATGCATTGTCGCGGAACGGCCGGGTCGAGACGACCAACTATCGAACCGCGAAGCTTCCGGCGAACGTCGATCTGCCGACATACACTCGCAGCGAATTCGCGCAGGTCTACAAGGCGATGTTCGAAACACAGGCGAAGCGCGAGGATTTCCGGGTCGTCTGGACCGAGTATTTCTGGAATATGGCTTGGTGCGATCCATGCGCGGCGGACCCGCTTTCACCCGATGAGCTCAGGGGCGCCGGCGTGTTCTGGCTCGAAGGCGGCGAACCCCCGATCGGCGCGACGAGCGGTGCCCTGCCCGCCGTTTCTCCGTTGTCGAGGCAGGGCGCACAGCCGGTCATGCTGACGCGTCTGCATCTGCGCTATACGCCGGAGACCTTGCCCGAAGACTTGATGTTTCAGGAAACCAAGGACCGGCAGAATTTTCAAGCGCGTTATGTATTGCGACATCCATGGAAAGGGGATCCGGATGCCTGCACAAACGCCCCGCGCTATTTCGCCGATGTCGCAAAGCGCGAGGAAGGCGAAGCGCAGGCGCTTGCGAGCCTCACCGGCTGGGACGTCGATCAAATTCGCGCGCGGATGAGCATTCCCACGCAACCAAGATCGACGTGGTGGGAGCGCTTATGGAAGTGACGCGAGACCCGGTAAGCGCGAGCGAACGCGAAGCGCGAATCGGTTGGTCGCAGCGTCATCCCGGGCAAGCGCGAGCGAGACCCCGGATCCCGTGGCTTTACCGCTGGACGAGCGACGCCGATTCGCGCTCGAGCGTTGCGCGCAACTTACTCCGTGGGCTCATTTGCGCGGAAATAACAATGGCACTCATGCAGACGTCCCCGCCAGGTAAGCGTGACCAACGAATCCGTTTCGACTCGCTTGCGAGTATCGCGACGGGCGTCCTGCTTCGCGATCTTTCGCTCCATCCCTTGCAAATGGCACTTGCGTTTGGCTCGGGACTCGCGACGCAGGCATTCTGGCTGCGCCGGCTGGGCCTCGAGCAAAAAGGCTTCCTTTCGGCGATCGTGATGTGTTGCGGATTGTCCCTGCTGCTGCGCAGCGACGCGATGTGGGTTCATCCGCTGGCAGCTGCGACTGCGATATCGTCGAAATTCGTTCTGCGCGTCAACCGTAAACATCTTTACAACCCGGCCAACCTGGGGGTCGTGCTTGCAATCAGCCTCCTTCCCGGAACGTGGGTGTCGCCCGGTCAGTGGGGCAACGACCTTGCGATGGCGGTCTGGGTCTTGATGCTGGGGACAATCGTCACGACGCGTGCGCGCAGGCTCGACGTGAGCTGGGTCTTCCTCGGCGCTTTTCTGGGACTGGTCGCGCTTCGCGTCCTGCTGCTCGGTCAATCGTGGGCGATCTGGTGGCACCAGCTAGGCAATGGAGCCCTGCTGTTATTCGCGTTTTTCATGATTTCCGATCCGATGACCATCCCCGATCGACGCGGCGCGCGGATCGTCTACGCATTTGTCGTGGCCGCCGGCGCGGTCGCGTGGCAGTATCTTTTGTTTCGACCCAATGCGCTGATCTGGTCGCTGTTTCTGCTTACACCGCTCGTGCCGCTGCTCGATCGGTGGATGCCTGGAGGACGCTTCGATTGGAAGCATCCGGCGATTGGATGAAAGTTGACCGACAGGCAATTACGCGTGCCAGTCCGAGCATCGATCGCAAGCGATGCGCAGACTTTCTAATCCTCTTCGCGGGATGTCGGTCCAACCACGCTTTTTTTGAAAATATCGGGTCAGACCTTTTTTAGGGCCTTCAAGGATCTTCACCCGGACTCGCGTGGTGCATAAACCGTGGTCTGACCCCGGTTAATCCTCTTCGTGCTTGCGATGTTTGGCGTACTCGGTTGCGAGCTGCTGCTGCAGGTTGGGAGGCGCGGGTTCGTAGTGGGACAGGGACATGGTCCATGCGGCGTGCCCCGCTGTCATCGCCTTGAGTCTCGCCGCGTAGCCTTCGAGCTCCGACAAAGGCGCGAGCCCGTTGACCGTGAGAGTCCCCGGCTGCAACGATTTGGTGCCCGTCACCTGGCCGCGACGGCCCGATAGATCGCCCGCAACGTCGCCCATATTGGCTTCGGGGCACAACACCTCCAGGCTGACGATGGGCTCGAGGACGATCGGCCGCGCTTTTTCGATCGCGTCGAGAAATGCCTTGCGTCCCGCGGTCACGAACGCAATCTCTTTGGAGTCGACGGCGTGGTGCTTTCCGTCGTAGACGATGACCCGGACGTCCTGCAAGGGAAACCCCGCCACCGGCCCGGATGTGAGTACCTGCTCGATTCCCTTCTGGACCGCGGGGATGAACTGGTTCGGAATCGTTCCGCCTCGGACTTCATCCTTGAATTCGAAGCCTGAGCCCCGCGGAAGCGGCTCGATCCGCAGATAGACTTCGCCGAACTGGCCCGCACCGCCAGTCTGTTTCTTGTGCCTGTGATGACCTTCGGCTTTGGCCATGACAGTTTCCCGGTAGGGAATCCGCGGCGGTCTCGTCTCGATCTCCAGCTTGAACTGGCTCGCCATGCGCTCGAATACCGAGCGCAGGTGCGAATCACCCAGGCCGCGAAGCACCGTTTCATTCAGGTTGGCGTCGTGCTCGACAACGAGTGTCGGATCCTCAGCCATCATCTTGTGCAAAACGTCGGAGATTCGCTGCTCGTCTCCGCGTTTCTTGGGCGCAATCGCGAACCCGTGCATCGGCGTCGGGAACTCCAGCGGGCGCATGTGGATCTGGTCCTCGTCGTGCGAATCGTGAAGGACGCAGTCGAACTCGATCTCTTCGACCTTGGCGACGGCGGCGATGTCGCCGGGCACCGCGCGATCGACCTCGACTTGCTTGCCGCCTTGCAGCATCAGCAGATGCGCGACCTTGAACGGCTTGCGGCCGTCGCCTACGAAAAGCTGGGAGTCCCTGGTGACGGTTCCCTGATGCACGCGAAATATCCCGAGCTTGCCGATGAACGGATCCATGACCACCTTAAACACATGCGCCAGCACGTGCTTTTTAGGATCGGGCTCGGAGCGAACCTCGACGGCGTGCTCGCCTTCGCCTTTGACAAACAGCGGCGGGTTCCCTTCGGCCGGATTGGGCGCCAGCTTGACCAGTATTTCGAGCAGTTCCGGGATACCCGCGCCGGTGCGCGCGGAAACGAAGCACACCGGAATGAGATGCCCATCGCGCAACGCTTTTTCGAACGGCGCGTGGAGCTGGTCGGGGGCAATTTCACCTTGCTCGAGATAGAGCGACATCAGCTCCTCGTCGACTTCCACGACCTGATCGACCAGCGCCTGGTGCGCGCTCGATACCGACGAGAAATCCGCTTCCCCGGCGGGATTGAAAAAGCAGTCGACGACCCGCTTTCCTCCCTCGGCAGGAAGATTGATCGGCAAGCATTCCCTGCCGAACGTCGTCTGGATCGACGATAGAACGCCCGCGAGATCGACATTCTCAGCGTCGATCTTGTTGACTATCAGCAGGCGGCAGAGTTTGCGCTTCGCGGCCCAGTCCATCATTCGCGACGTGATCATTTCGATTCCCGCGGAGGCGTTGACCACGACGGCAGCGGTCTCAACCGCATCCAGCGCGCCGATTGCCTGCCCGATGAAGTCCGGAAAGCCGGGTGTGTCGATCATGTGAACGCGCGTGCCTTGCGTCTCGAAGTGCAAGACCGACGCGCGCAGCGAATGCTGCCAGCTCTTTTCCAGGGGATCGAAATCGCTGGCGGTCGAGCCGCGCTCGACCGTGCCGGGCGCGGTTATGGCCCCCACCTTGAGCAGCAGCGCCTCGGCGAGTGTGGTCTTGCCGGACGCGCCATGTCCGACGAGCGCAAGCGTGCGAATGTTTGCGGTGGCGAATTGCGCCATGCGTAGTGCCTCCTTTTGGCTTTAGCGAATTCTACCAGCGCATGCGGCCGCTGGTCCGCAAAACAAAAAACGGCGCGAAATGCGCGCCGTCGGGGTGCAGTCCGGTCTTCGTCAGGCCAGGTGTAAAGCCAGCAACTCGCGCATGTTGCGCAACAATTCTTCTTCCTGGTAGGGCTTGCCAAGGTATGCGTTCACGCCGAGCTCCTTGGCGCGATTGCGGTGCTTCTCGACGGTGCGCGAGGTAATCATGATGATCGGGATGTGCGCGAGCTTGGCGTCAGCCTTGATGGTTTTGGCGAATTCGAAGCCATCCATGCGGGGCATCTCAATGTCGAGCAGGATGAGGTCGGGAGTGCGCTCGCCAACCAGTTGCAACGCCTCCAGTCCGTCTCTCGCGGTGATCGCGTCATAGCGTTCACGCGTGAGCAGGCGGGTGGTTATCTTGCGCACGGTCAGCGAATCGTCGACGACCATCACCAGCGGCGGGCCCGCTGCCGCGGCGGCGGCAGCGGCTTGCGGCGTCTTGAGCACCATCGGCGACTGGGCGATGGCGTCCTGGCGCTGCGCAAGCTGTACGGGATTGATGATAAGCACGACCTCTCCGCTGCCCAGAACTGTCGCGCCGGCGATCCCCGAAACGCGCGCGAGCTGCGGACCGATGTTCTTCACCACGACTTCCTGATTGCCGATCATTTCGTCGACGTGCACCGCGGTGAGGTTTTGCCCGCTTTTTAGCAGCAGCACCGAGTTGTAGCGGGTCGTCTCCGGCTGATGACCCGCGTTCCCTAGCAGACGCGGAAGATAGAAAAACGGATACTTGCGGTTCTGCCAGGCAACCTCTCGAGTCAGGTACAGGTTGATCAGGTCCTTGTCCTTGATCTGCTGCACTTGCTCGACCATCGGCGAGGGCAGCGCCCATATGCGACCGCCCGCTCGCACGAGCACCGTTTGCGCGACAGCCAGGGTCAGCGGCAGATAGGCCGTGAATGTCGTGCCCTTTCCAGCGACCGTGGCAACGTCGATGCGTCCGCCCAGCGCCGCGATATCGGAACGCACCACGTCCATGCCGATACCTCGCCCGGAAATCTGGGTAACCTTGCTCGCGGTGGAAAACCCTGACGCAAAAATGCATTCGATCAGCCGCGCTTCGGTCGGCTCGACATCGTCCGCGATGAGTCCTTCCGCACGCGCCCTGTCGCGTACGTGCGCGAGATCGATTCCGGCACCGTCATCGGCAAGCTCGATTGCGATTTCGTTGCCTTGCTGCCGGACATTGAGCGTTATTTCGCCGGTTTCCGCCTTGCCGCTCTTGCGGCGCTCCTCGCGGCTTTCTATGCCGTGATCCAGCGCATTACGCAGCAGATGCTCCAAGGGACCGACCAGCTTTTCAAGTACCGAGCGATCGAGTTCGACCTGAGTTCCGCGAATCTCCAGGTTTGCGCGCTTGTCGAGCTCCTTGGCGGTCTGGCGCATAATCCGGTAGAGGCGCTCGGACAGGCTGCCGAAAGGTACGGTGCGTATCGAGAACAGCTGCTGCTGAACGTCGCGCGACAGCCGCGCCTGCGCAAGCAGGGCTGCGTCGGCTTCGTCGAGATTCTTCAGCAACGCCTGCTGGACTGTCGATACGTCGTTGACTCCCTCGGCCAGACCGCGCGTGAGCTCCTGAAACCTCGTAAAGCGATCGAACTCCAGCGGATCGAACGCCTCCGCGCTCTCGTTGATCATCCGCGACTGGATCTGCGACTCGGCCTGCATTTCTATTTCGCGGACTTGCGAGCGCAGGCGAATCACACTGTTGGTCAGTTCCAGCAGGTTGGCCTTGAGCGACCTCAGCTCGCCCTCGATGCGAGCTCGCGTGATCGCGACCTCGCCCGCCTCGTTGACCAGACGGTCGATCAGGTCGGCGCGCACCCGCAGCATTGCGCGCGTCCCTTCGGATTCAACCGCAGGTTGCGCATGCTCCGCTGGTTCGGGCGCCGCAGGCTGCGCTGCGCCCGGCAGCGGAATGACAACAGAATGCGCCGCTGGCGTGGGTGGCGGGGGCGTGGGCGCCGGCGGCATGGGCACCCCTGCATGCTCCGCGGATTGCGTTGCCACCTCCTCGGCGATCCAGGGGAGAGGCGTATCGACTTCGCCGTGGTGCAGCCGGTCCAGCACGAATGCTATGTGGTCGAGATCGTTGTCGAGCGCGTCGAAAAGATCTGCGTGCGGAAGGAATGGTCCGGTGCCCTCGGGCAGGCGGCTCTCCATGAGGTGAGCAAGCTCACCCAGCCGCATCGCGCCCGCCATCCGTGCACTGCCTTTGAAAGTATGTAACGTTCGCCGCAGTCCCTGCACAGGCTCGGAATCCGCGGGCTTGCGTCGCCATGCCCGCAGTTGCACGCCCGCGTGAGGAAAAAGCTCCGCTGCTTCCTCAAGAAAGATCGGAAGCACCTGCCGGTCCACGTCGTCGTGAATGCTAGCTAGCGTTTCGGTAACCGGCACAGGCGGGGAAGCGGCAGCCGTGTCGGCCTTGGCTTGCAAGGCTTCCGGATGCAGCTCGGCGACCGGCGCTGCCGCGACAACGGCAATGTCCTGTGATTTCGGCGGCACCGCCTCGGCGTCCCGCTCCGGCGCACGCGGCACCACGGCAAGCGGCACGATCTCATCCGAATCGGCGACGCGTTCGGCGACGGTCTCAATATCGGCCGGTTCGGGTTCGGGCGACGCTTCCTGGCGCAGCGCATCGAGCTCGGCGACGATCTCCCCGGCTTCGGCTTCGTCTGCGCGGCCGAACGGCTCCCGCGCCCGTACGCGACCGGTCAGCGCGCGCAATCCGGCGATTGCGCGCACCAGCACAGGTTGCGAGATGCTCGGCAGTGGCGGACCTCGTTCCTGCAATCCCAGCAGGCAGATCTCCAGCGCCTTGGCGACCGACGCTACCAGCGGAAAACCGCCCGTCCGATGGATTCCGCACAAGGTATGGCTCGCGCGCACCATCGCTTGCGAAGGTGTCGCCGTTGAATCGAACTGCAACGCCTGCAGCTCGGCATCCAAGGTCGCCAGGTGCTGCTGCGCTTCATCGCAGAGAATCCGGTACAAAGCCATCGAAAGCGTCACGTCGCCAACGGAGATTTCGTCGGGCTCGGACAGCACATCGGCGGCGGGTTCCTTCGCCCGGCGAGCCTCCGCCGCCAGCGGAGCAAATTCGATGATCTCGGCGCTCGATTACTTCGATGATTGCCTGGCTCGGTTGCACTGCATGAGACTCGCCTGGAACTTCGACCGAGACGGCCGCGGCGACCGGCGCCGAAGCTGCCGGAAATTCGCCCTCGACTCGTGCGATTGCGGCGCGCAGCTCACGCGGGTCGGGGGTCACCCGATGCGTGTGGCGCAGCGCATCGACCCAGCCTCGAAAGCTCTGTTGCGCGATGTCGATCAAAGCCAACAGAGCCGGTGTCGTTGGGCGATCTTCCTCAAGCACCCGGTTGTGCACTTTTTCGACCTCGAAAGCGAGCTCACCGAGCTCGTTCAAGCCCACCATCCTTCCGCTGCCTTTCAGCGTGTGAAAACCTCGGCGCACCGTCGCCAGCGCACCGTGGTCGTCGGCGCGCGAACGAAGCTGTGCAGCGCTCATCTCGATGCTATCGAGCACTTCTCCCGCTTCAGTGAGATAAATGTCCAGCAGCTCGGCATCGAGTTGCGACGCATCGGTCTCGAGCAAACGCAGGGTTTCCTCGGACGGCGCAGGCGCCGGTGCGGAATCTTGGTCGCTTGCGATCTCGGCAACGGCCTCCCGCAGCGCCGCGGTGTCCCCTGCACCAGCGCGCGCGAGCTCCTGGAGCGCCGTTGCGGCAGCGTCCTGCAGATGCGGGTCGCCAATGAGCTCGGCATCGTCCTTGAGCATCTCCAGATCCGCGGCGAGCTTTTCCCGGGCAGGCGCGTCTCCCGGGGAATCCTGGAATGCCGCCAAGGCCGCTGGCAAGGTCGCTTTCAAATCGTCGACCGAGCCCTCGACGGTTTGGTCTTCCAGCGGCGCCGCCACCGGCGCGCCAAGGCGCTGCGCCAATATCGGCTCGATCAATCTCTCGCGGTCCGGACGCTGCTGCTCCACCGCTTCGATATAGAAACCCAAACCCGATAGCGATTCCGCAAGGAGCTCCAGGTCGTCGTTCTCGACGGGGGTTTCGGGCTTGGCGTATTCCTCGATCTGTTGCTTGCAAAGCGCAAGCAACTGTTCGGCGCGATCGAGGCCAAGCATCTTCAGCGCGCCTGAGATCTGCTTTATATCCCTGTCGAGCGTGGTGAGATCGTTGCGCTTGCCGTGGTCGCGGAAGAAAGCGTCGAGCACCTGCTCGATGTGGCGAAGATTCGCCTGGATTTCACGCGCGACCTGCGCCAGCAGCAGCCTTTCCTGTGCTCGGCGCGCCATCTCGTCCAGCAATGGCGCCGTGGGAACGGCGGCAACCGGCCTGTTGTGTTGCGCAGCATCCAGCCGCGCGATCATCAGGTCTACCTGCTTTGGAAACTCGGGCGTAAGCGTCGTAACGTTTTCGATAGCGGACTCGGCCAGCAGGATGCCGGTGGCGTACTCCATCGCCATCGTGTCCGAGATTGTCCCGCTGGCCAGACGATCGAGGCGCACGGCAAGTGCGGCAGCAAGACGCGACAGCGACGGTTCGCCTATGGCCGTCGTCTTGTCGCGCAGCTGCGACAGTGTTTGTTTGAGCTTCGGCAGATTTTCGCTCCGACCGCTGGTGAGCTTCAGCCACAAATCCTTGGTGGTGGTCAGCAAATCGCGCGCTTCGCGCAACAGGGGTTGCACCCGGACGACGTCGGCCGACAGCGCTTCGGCGCTGGGTATCAATCCGGGAAGCCGATAGGCGCGCTGCACGGCCTGAACCTGCGGGCCGACCGGAGCGCTGATCGCGACGTAATAAAGAACTTCGCGGCGCATGCGGTCGGCCACCTTCGACGACCCTTCGACAAAGCGCCGGATTTGCAGGTCGACATGCCCGCAAATTGACGCCGAATCCGCTTTCGACGCCCTTCTCCACGATGCTTTCGAGCAACGCGCCCACCGTCCACCAGAAAGCTCGCTGCGCGGAATGCTTTTGCACGTCCTCGATGCCCTGAACGGCGTCGCGCATCGTCCGCGCGCCATCCTTCTCGCCTCGCAACCATGACAGCAAGCCGCGCTGGTAAAGACGCCGTTGCTTCAGCATGAACGAGGGCAA
>VBCZ01000092.1 GCA_005889025.1 Betaproteobacteria bacterium | reverse complement strand
TTGGCCGCCGCGATCTTCGGCGCGCGCGGCGACAGATCGGGATAGAACAGGTCCGTGGGCGCGGAGGACCTGACCCCCCGGGCCTGCTGCATCGACTCGTATTCGGGGAAGAGCTTGAGCGGCACAGGGTACGCACCGCCGACCAGCTCATCGAGAAATATCTTGAGCTTGCGGCACGCACGGTCGATCAGGTCACATGTGGCTTGCGTTTCCTCAGGCGGCAATTCCTCGACGCGGACCAGCTGGCGCTCGATTTCATCGGTGTACGCGGTAACCGCGTCGAGTCCCACCATCTGAATCGCACCGGCCGCCTGGTGCACATGGGCTCTCGCCTGCTTGAGCGAGGTGGCATCGCGAGGCGAGTTCTTGTACGCAGCCAGCGACTCCAGTCCGCGGGAAAGGGCGTGGTCGATCTCTACCTGGACCCAAGTCAGCGGGCCGAGATCGAAATCGGGTGCAGTGTCGATGGACAAGGGTTGCGTGCCGTTTGGACCGCGCGTCAACGCGCTACCGGGTCATTGCACGCAAAAATCGCGCCGACAATTCGCCGCGCTCGCGGCTGATTGCCGCGGCATGTGCACAAGCGTCGCAAAACACGCATCAGAGGCAGGCTTCGTCATACCTTGAAGCCGGCAACCGAACTGCGCAACTCCGCAGCGAGCTTGGTGAGCTGCCCGATGGACACGTTGGTCTGCTTCGTGCCCTCGGTCGTCTCCTCAGTGATTTTCAGGATGCCTTGCATGCCACGGGTCACGTCGGACACCGACGCCGATTGCTTTTGCGTCTGCGCCGAAATTCCCCCGATCAGCTCCGCCAGCTCTCGGGAAACCTTACGTATTTCGTCCAATGCCTGCCCAGCAGCGTCAGACAGCTTGGTTCCTTCGACCACCCCTACTGTGCTCTTCTCCATCGCCGCGACTGCGTCCTGCGTGTCTGCCTGAATGGTTTTCACGATGGCTTCGATCTGCTTGGTCGCCTCGCCCGAACGTTCGGCAAGCCGTTGCACCTCTTCGGCGACGACAGTAAAGCCGCGACCGGCCTCGCCAGCAGAGGCTGCCTGGATAGCCGCGTTGAGCGCCAGGACGTTGGTTTGCTCGGTGATGTCCGAGATCAGTTCGACGATTTCGCCGATCTCGAGCGACGACTCGCCGAGGCGCTTGATGCGCTTGGCGGTATCCTGAATCTGCGTCCGGATTTCGTTCATGCCGTTGATCTGGTTGTGCACCGCCTGACCGCCCTTTTCCGCGGCGGCGAGCGACTGCTGCGCAACGCGGGCCGACTGGGCCGCAGTCTGCGAGACCTCGTTGATCGACTGCGCCATCTGCAGCACGGACGCCGACGCCTGCTGGATTTCCTTGTTCTGCCGCTGCGACGCTTCGTACAATCGATTGGATATCGCCTGCGCGTCGGTCGTCGCCTTGGCCACCTGGTCGGTCGCCGAGTTGATGCCTCGGACCAGCGTACGGAGCTCCTCGATCGTAAAGTTGATCGAGTCGGCAATGGCGCCGGTGACGTCTTCAGTCACCGATGCCTGAACGGTGAGATCGCCGTCGGCGAGATTTCCCATCTCGTTGAGCAAGCGCAGAATCGCTTCCTGGTTGCGTTTGTTTTCCTGTTCGCTCTCGAATGCCCGCACCCGCGCATCGTCGAGGAACACCTTGCCCAGCATGATCAGACAGACCAGCGCTGCCGCCGCGAAGATCATGGCGCCCCAGAAAGTGACGGTTCGTGTCAGCGGTTCCGATTCCTGATTAATTCCTCGCGCGGCAAGTTTGGCGACCACCAGACGCTGCATGTTCTGCAGGATGGCGTTGACGCCTGCTTCGTATGCGACGAAGCGCTTTTGCAGCTCGGTCAACGTCGCGCGCGCATCGTCGGCGCGAACTCCGGACAGCCGCAACGATTCGCTGCCTTTGAGCAGCGCATTCAGGATGTCGCGAAAAGTTCCAGTGTCCTTGCCCAGCAGGAACGCGACTTCGGGATCGATCTCGTCCGAGGAAACAAGCGAGTTCGCGTTCTTGGCAATCCGTTGCGAGAGCACGGCCAGCTGGTTGGTGAAATCGACTTCGCGCAGGCTTCCTCCAGATGCCGCGACCTGCGCCGACGCTTGCTGAGCGAGCTCGAGCAGGGCGCTGTTGCCCTGGTTGATTACGTCGAGACCCTTGGAGAGCGAGATCAGCGCCGGCTGATTATCGATGACCGAGGTCGCATACTTTTCCATCCGCTCCCAGCGGCTGCTGATTTCGTTGAGCATCGATTGCAGCGCATCGTTGGTGGCAACTTCGACGTTGGTTCCCTTGACCATGCCGCCCTTGGTGAGCGCATCGAGGTCGGCACGAAAACGGTCGCGCGAATCCTTCACGCTCTCGAAGGCCGCAGCATTGCCCTGAACAGCAAGCGAAGTTCCGCGCGCCAGGCGTTGGGAAAGCATCTGCATTTCCGTCGCGGTGGTCGCGCTCGCCGTCACCTGGGAGGTCAGCCGCGTGTTCAGATACAGCATGAGCAGCACAACCAGGATGAAGGCCACCAGCAATCCGCCCAGTATCTGGAACTGCCTGACGATGGGAAGATGGCCGATCAACGGAAGGCGATTGGGCTGGCGCGCTTCTGATGAAGCGGTGCGCATCTGCTCCATGATCGACACGGCGGCAAGGGGGTCGTAACCCGGCCGCGCGCCGCTCATCTTCACCTGAGTCGTCGGGTTATCGAGATCGGCATCGGCACCGGCCAATCGCGTGGCCGGACCCGCGCCGAACAGACTTCTCAAGCTAAGGCTAAGTGCCATAATTCCGTCCCCCAAAAAGGGTGTTACGCGTGCATGATTCGAGTCGTCGAGTCCGCCGGACTACAGTCCCGGCTGGAGAAATCCGGGATCCTGTGCCAGACGCGCCAGATCGATTTCCTGCCAAACCCCGCCCTCTCGATCGGTCCACCGCGCGCCATACCATTGCGGCAAGTCGTTCGGCTTTTGGCCTTCGACCAGTTCGGCGAGATTGCGCAAACCAAGCACTCGCTGCACCACCAGACCGGCGTGGAGCTCCCCCGCGCGCGGTCCGAAAAGGACCAGGCGCACTTGGTTCGTCCCGGGTGCCGGAGGTTCGACCGCGTGCCCCAGGAACCCGCCGAAATCGATGACGCTGTAGAGATTGCCCCGGATATTGGCGACACCGAGAAACCATGGCTTGGTCAGGGGAACGCTGGCCATGGAAGGAACAGCGATCCCCTCGCCTGCGTCGGCGAGCCGGATCAGCCATTGCGCTCCGGCGCATGCCAGGCCAAGCCGCGATTGTTCGACCTGAGCGGTGGTCTTGGCCGCGAGCCGCGACGCCAGTTGCTGCTGAAAGGCGCGGAGATCGAGCTTGCCGGCGCGTGCCATCGGTAAGCGCGCTAGCCCAGCGCGGTGATTTTCGCGAGCAGCTCGTCGCGGTTCACCGGCTTGACGATATAGTCGCGGGCACCCTGACGCATGCCCCAGATCTTGTCGGTTTCCTGGCTCTTCGAAGTGCACAGGATGATCGGGACCGCGCGCGTTACCGGATCGCGACTGATAGCGCGGGTCGCCTGGAAACCATTGAGGCCGGGCATGACCACGTCCATGAGGATGAGGTCGGGCCGAGCTGTCTTGGCCTTCAATATCGCATCCTCGCCATTGTCACTGGCGACGACCTCGTACCCGGCCTTGGTCAACATGTCGTTCAAAACATGCCGCTCCGTCGGAGAATCATCGACGATCAAAACGCGTTTGATGGTCATCGTTTTCGACCCATTGCTTTCGCCCCCCGGCGCCCAAAGGCGCCGCGTCAATGCGCGGCTGCCTTCACGTGGGTGCCCACGGCCTTCAGTAGACTCTCTTTGGTGAATGGCTTGGTCAGATACTGATCCGACCCGACCATGCGCCCGCGTGCGCGATCGAACAGGCCGTCTTTAGACGAAAGCATGACCACGGGAGTCGGGTTGAAGCGCGCATTTTTCTTGATCAGCGAGCAGGTTTGGTAACCATCCAGCCGCGGCATCATGATGTCGACGAAAATCAGGTCAGGCTGGTGATCGGCGATCTTGGCCAGCGCGTCGAAGCCGTCTTCGGCAAGGATCACGGTGCAGCCGGCTTGGAGCAAAAAAATCTCGGCGCTGCGACGAATGGTGTTGCTGTCGTCGATCACCATGACTTTGACGCCTGTCAGGGCAGCGGTTTCGGCCAACTCTCTACTCCCCGATTCGTTTAGTACTGCGGTGCCTGCCATATCCACCTCGCCCCAGTGTGCCACGGTTGAAACCAAATGCCTAGAGCATAATCCTTGCCAGAACCATGAAACTTGTGCTTTTTGAGGGATTTACATCCCTAGTAAGGTGAAACTTGACGCCCAGACCGCCGCGGGTCGTCATGTTGCGACCATTTAACGGGTCCTATCGGCCCAGAAACATGCGATAGGCCGGGTTACCGGTTTCGTCGACGAAGTGATAGCCCAGGCGGTCGAGAAAGCCGCGGAAAGCCCGCTTTTCGGCCGGCGGAACCTGCATGCCCACCAGCACGCGGCCGTAGTCCGCACCGTGGTTACGATAGTGGAAAAGGCTGATATTCCATCCGCGGCTCATGCTGTTGAGAAACTGCATCAGCGCGCCGGGACGCTGGGGGAACTCGAAACGATAAAGGATTTCGTGTTCCGCCGAAGGTGCGTGTCCGCCGACGAGGTGACGGACGTGCACCTTGGCCATTTCGTTGTCCGACAGATCGTAAGCCTCGATTCTGCGCTTGTGCATCGCGCGCAACAGATCGGCCGTTTCCCGCCGATTGGCGACTTCGATGCCGACGAAAAGATGGGCAATTCGAGGGTCTGCATATCGATAATTGAATTCGGTCACGCTGCGCTTGCCGAGCAGGGCGCAAAACTCGCGGAAGCTGCCCGGCCGCTCGGGGATGGTCACGGCCAGGATCGCTTCCCGCTCCTCGCCGAGCTCGGCCTGCTCGGCGACGAAGCGCAGGCGGTCGAAGTTCATGTTCGCGCCGCACGCAATCGCCACGTAGGTCCGGTCGCGACTACGGTGACGCTCGCACCACGCCTTGACCCCCGCAACGGATAAGGCGCCCGCGGGTTCCAGGATGGAGCGGGTATCCTCGAAAACATCCTTCAGCGCGGCGCATGTCGCATCGGTATCGACGAGGATGACGTCGTCGACCAGCTCGCGGCAGAGACGGAACGTTTCCTTGCCGACCCGCTTGACCGCGACGCCATCGGCAAAAAGACCCACATGCTTGAGCGTGATGCGACGGCCTGCCGCAAGCGAGCGCGCCATCGCGTCCGAATCGACCGGCTGGACACCGATGACCTTGATTTCGGGACGCACACGCTTCACGTACGAAGCGATACCCGCAATCAAGCCTCCTCCGCCGATGGCGACAAAGATCGCATCGATGGCTGACTGCCACTGGCGAAGGATTTCAACCGCGATCGTGCCTTGTCCCGCGATGACGTCCGGATCGTCGTACGGGTGAACGAAGGTCGCTTGCTGCTCCTTTTGGAGGCGCGCCGCATGGGCATAGGCGTCGCTGTACGAGTCGCCGTGCAGCACCACTTTCGCGCCGCGCGCCGCGACTGCCTGAATTTTTATCGATGGCGTGGTGACAGGCATGACAATGGTTGCCTTGCATCCCAGCTTTTGTGCCGCGAGCGCGACTCCCTGCCCGTGATTGCCGGCGGAAGCGGCGACAACTCCCCGATTGCGCTCGGCGGCGGAGAGATGCGCCATCTTGTTGTATGCGCCCCGCAGCTTGAACGAGAAGACGGGTTGCTGGTCCTCGCGCTTGAGCAGGACCCGGTTGCCGATCCGCTGCGACAAGGTGGGTGCCAAGTCGAGCGCGGACTCGATCGCGACGTCGTACACCTTCGCGGTCAGGATTTTCTGCAGGTAATCGACGGGCATCGAAAGCGGCGAGTGAAACGAACACGGCGAGCGTAGCAGAAACGCCCGTGGCGCCAAAGGCGCTCCAAGGAACCAAACTTTGGGTCGGCACTTTTCTGCTACGCTGTTTGCGTGCACTGAAGCCTAATGCCGCCGTGACCTCTTCGACTCTCGCCGTCGTCGACCTCGGATCGAACAGCTTCCGGCTCGAGATCGGCCGCGTGGAGGGCGATCAGATCTACCGTCAGGAAACCTGGCGGGAAACCCTGCGCTTCGGTGCCGCTCTCGACGAAGAAGGGCGTATCCGCCCCGAGGCGATGAAAACCGCCCTCGCTTGTCTCGCGCGGTTTCGCGAGCGCCTCTCGGGCCTGCATCCGTCGGCTGTACGCGCCGTCGCGACTAACACGTTTCGCGTTGCGGCGAATGCCGGCGAGTTCCTGCCTCGAGCCGAGCGCGCGCTCGGATTTCCTATCGACGTCATCGGGGGGCACGAAGAAGCGCGGCTGATCTACGTCGGCGTTGCGCATGTGCTTCCTCCATCAGCCGCTCCGCGGCTGGTCATCGACATCGGGGGCGGCTCGACCGAGTTCATTCTCGGGCGCGGCATGGAGCCGGAGCGGCTCGAGTCGCTGAACATGGGATGCGTGGGGATGACGCAGCGCTTTTTTCCCGATGGCAGGGTAACGGCCGCAAGCCTCGATGCGGCGGAAACCGCGGTACGCGTCGAGATCGAAGCGATCGCGCGGGAGTTCAGCCCCGACCGCTGGCGCGATGCGTACGCCTCTTCAGGCACGGCGGCCGCGCTTGCCGAAATCATCGAGCAAAACGGATTTTCAAGCGGCGGCATCACGCCGGATGGCCTGGCGCGACTGCGCAGGCGAATGATCCTGGCGAGGCATGTCGGACGGCTGCAGTTGCATGCGCTCAAGCCCGAGCGGGCGCCGGTGCTCGCGGGCGGACTGGCCATCATGTCTGCGGCGGTCGCCGAGCTCGGCGTCGAGCGCATCGATCCCGTAGGAGGCGCGCTTCGCCTGGGTGTCCTTTACGATCTTCTCGGCAGAAGCATCGACGAGGACATACGCAAGCTCACCGTATCGCGCTTCATCGATCGCTATCACATCGACAGCTCACACGCCGCGCGTGTCGCCACCCTCGCCGTCTCGCTCTTTCGCGGCGCGGTCCCGAAATCGGATGCCGCGCAATTGTTGCAATGGGCGGCGCTGCTGCACGAAACCGGGATGTCGGTGTCGCACATCGGCTATCACAAGCACGGTGCGTACATTCTGCAAAACGCCGACATGCCGGGGTTCTCTGCCGGAGAGCAGCAGCGGCTTGCCCTGCTTGTTTTTGGCTGCCGCGGCGGGCTTGCCAAAATGCAGACCGTGCTCGCCGGCGAAGAAGTGCAGGCACAGGTTCTGTCGCTGCGGCTGGCGGTGCTGTTTCATCACGCGCGAACGACCATCGACGTCCCGCGGATACGGCTCAAGATCGGCCGACGCATACGCTTCGCGGTGTCGGCACGTTGGCTCGCCGCGCACCCGCTCACGGCACATCTCGTCGCCAAGGAGCGGCGGCAGTGGAAAGAGTTGGGCTATGCCTGGAAAGCGATCGCTAAATAACGGGCTGCGCTAAAGCGCCAATCGTGGCCCGATGCGCCGGGCTTCCTGAAAGGCAAGGTCAGACGAGGTCAGGGCCGATGACAAGCTTGAGCACGACCTCCGAACCTCCGTCGCGGGCGCGGTTGCTAAGCCACCACACCGCGGCTTTTTTCATACTCCAGGAAAGCGCGTCGCCGGTAAGCAAAGTGGCCGCCACTTCGCCCAAAGTCGGTTGGTGGCCGACGATCAGGGCGGCGTCGTGGGCGTCGGGCCAGCCGGCCGCCGCCAGCACCGCGTCCACGCCCGCGCCGGGCGCGAGCTCGTCGGCGATGCGGAACTTGCGTTTGAGCGGGAGCGCAGTCTGCTGTGCGCGATCGGCGGGGCTCACTAGGATCCGGCAGCCATCGGGCAGGCGGCGGTCGAGCCAGCCTGCCATGCATTCCGCCTGTTTGATTCCTTTGGCGGTGAGCCGTCGGCCAAGGTCGGGTTCGCCGGGCTCTGCGTCGGCGTGGCGCCAGAGTATCAGATCCATGTGCGTGATCGCCCCGGTCAGCGGCCTCGCGCCGTCGCGTCGGCGAGGCGATGCAATAATTCCTGTTGGGCTGCGAGAGCATGTGCACGGCCCTTGGGGGCAAGCCGGTGATAGCTGCCGTCAGAAGCGAGCTCCCACGCGTCGTGGTTGTCGGCCAGATACGGCTTGAGGCCTTCGTCGACCACCCGGGCCTTGAGCTCGCGATCGAGTATCGGGAAAGCAACTTCGATTCTACGGAAGAGGTTACGGCCCATCCAATCGGCGCTTGCGAGATAAACGTCGCTCGAGGAAGCGGCCGAGAATCGAGCGCACCCGAATATTGTCCGACAGCCCCGCGACGCCGGGACGCAACGCGCACGCGCCTCGAACGATCAGGTCGATCTTCATGCCCGCGCTCGATGCGGGATACAGCGCGTCGATCACGGCCTCCTCCACCAGGGCGTTCATCTTGGCGATGATATGCGCCCGCTTGCCCTCCTTGGCGTGACGCGTCTCACGTCGGATCGCGTCGAGGAGGTGGCGGTGCATGGTGAAGGGCGCGAGCCACAGACGCTTCAACCGGTTGGCCTTGGCGAGGCTGGTGATGTGCAGGAAGACCTCGCTGACGTCGGAGCATATCTCGGGATGCGTCGTCAACAAGCCGAAGTCGGTATACATCCGCGTGGTGCGTGGATGGTAATTGCCGGTGCCGAGGTGCGCATACGACTGCAGCAGCGTCTTTCCAGCGGCATCTCGTTCGCGGCGGATCAGCAGCGCAAGCTTGGCATGGGTCTTGAGTCCGAAGACGCCGTATACGACCTGCGCTCCCGCCTGCTCCAGCCGCTCCGCCCAGTTGATGTTGGCTTCCTCGTCAAAGCGCGCAAGCAGCTCAACGACGACGGTGACTTCCTTGCCGCGTCTGGCCGCCTCGACCAACGCCTCCATCAAGACCGAATTCACGCCGGTTCGATAAACCGTCTGCTTGATTGCCAGGACGTCAGGATCATCGACCGCTTTGCGGATGAAATCGACGACCGGATCGAACGTCTGGTAGGGATGGTGAAGAAGTATGTCGCGCTGGCGCATCACCGCCAGAACATCCGGCTGCTCCTTCAGCCTGGCGGGCGAGCCTTGCACGAAAACGGGATATTTGTGCTCGTCGAGATCGGCCTCGTCGACAAGCGCCGACATTCGCGCGAGATTCACCGGGCCGTCGCAGCGGTAGAGATCAGCTTCCTGCAACTCGAACTGATGAAGCAACATCTGCGCAAGATGCGCCGGGCAGTTCGAGGCAACCTCGAGGCGCACCGCCAGCCCGAACTGACGCTGGGGCAACTCACCCTGGAGCGCCTGGCGCAGGTTCTTGACTTCCTCCTCGTCGAACCACAAGTCGGCATCGCGGGTCACCCGGAATTGCGAATAGCTGATCACATCTCTCCCCGCGAACAGCTCGCCGAGATGGGCGTGAATCACCGACGACAGCAGGACGAACGTGTTGTCGGGAGCGACTTCGCGCGGGAGCTCGATCACGCGCGGCAGCATGCGCGGCGCCTTGACGATCGCGATGGACGTTTCGCGGCCAAACGCGTCGCGGCCGGAGAGCTCGACGATGAAATTGAGGCTCTTGTTGACGACCTGCGGGAACGGGTGAGCCGGGTCGAGACCGATAGGCGTGAGGAGCGGCTTGACCTCCCTCTGAAAATACTCGTTGACCCAGGCGCGCTGCTGCGCGTTGCGGTCGGCGCGGCGCAAGAGGCGAATTCCCGCTGCCGCCAATGCGGGAAGCACCTGCTCGTTCAATGTTCGATACTTATCGTTGACGAGCGTATGCGCCTCTTCGCAGATGCGCGAAAAAGCCGCGCGCAGATCGTGCAGCGAGGATCCCGGCGGAGGCACCTTGACGCGCAGCTGCTCGCGCAGACCGGCGACGCGGATTTCGAAAAACTCGTCCAGGTTGCTGCTGACGATGCACAGGAAGCGCAATCGTTCGAGCAATGGCACCGCGGGGTCTTCCGCCATGGCCAGCACGCGGCGGTGGAATGCGAGCAGCGAAAGCTCGCGGTTGATAAGCGGCGCGTCGCGGCCTTTGGTCGGGCCTTCTGGAATGGAAGGCGTCGCCCCTGGCGGCGCCCGTTCCGCCGGTTCTGTGTGAGCACGAGCTACGACGGTCAGGCTGCGATCGACATTCACCGGCTATGCCGCCAATGCAAGCCAGAGGCAGGCGCCCCGGGATTCGCGCTCGAGCTCCTGGAGGTACGCGTGATGCGCCGCGAGCTCCTCCGCGGAAGGGATGAGCACGAGGACCGGCGCCAGCGTTCCGATCGCATAGGTTCCATCGGTCGCGTACGCCGGTGATGCGATCTCGATGGTCAGAGATTCCTGACCTCGCGTCATCGCCAGATAGACTTCCGCCAGCAGCTGCGCGTCGAGCAACGCCCCGTGCAGCGTGCGATGCGCGTTGGCGACTCCGAATCGCTCGCACAGGGAGTCGAGATTGTTTTTCTTTCCGGGAAAGCGTTCGCGCGCAAGCGCCAGCGTATCGACGATTTCCGCGGCCACCGCCAGTGGGCCCGGGAGATCGACGCGCTTGAATTCCTCGTCCAGGAAGGCGACGTCGAAGGGAGCGTTGTGGATGACCCACTGCGCGCCGCGTGCGAATTCGACAAGCTCTTCGACGATATCGGCGAATCTCGCCTTGCCGCGCAGCATTTCCCACGTCATGCCGTGAACATCGGTAGCGCCGGCGTCGATCTCGCGCTCCGGATTGAGATAAAAATGGAGGTGGCGCCCGGTGGGTCTGCGGTCGACGACTTCGACTGCAGCGACCTCGATGATTCGGTGGCCGAGCTGCGGATCGAGCCCGGTCGTTTCGGTGTCGAGGATGATCTGGCGCATCAGAAGTGAGAAGACAACTATCAGGCCTGGTTTTTCGATCCAAGCTTGCGGTGTCCTGACGCTTTCATTGCCATACCTTGACCGCGCTTCCGGTCTTCTGTCAACAGCGCACTGTAAACGGACACATCGAGCCGGTCGGTTCGCTAGGTCTTGTACCGCTTGATGGTTGCCTGGATCTCCGCGATGGCGCGCTCGATCTCATCGTCGGTCAGATCGCGCTGCACTCCCTTGCGGTCGGTCAGCGTCAGCGTGCGGTCGATCTCGGTCTGGAATTCGCCCAGGCCCAGCGTCTCGGTAATCGTCGTGGTCGGCTCGTCGGTGAGCGTTTCGGGACCCCATCGAACGACAATTATCGACAGGTTGTCTCCGTCCGCTCCTCCCCGCGCTTCGGCCTCGCGCATCATCGCGGCCCCCGACTTCAGGATCGGTGTGCCCGTCAGGGCCCGAGCGACCTCCTCCTGCGGATAAACGCTCCACAAGCCGTCTGTGCACATCACGATGAGATCTCCGTTGCGCAACGGCGTGCGCCGGGAAAGATCGATGACAGGCTCGACCAATCCACCGAGGCAGCTGAAGATCTTGTTGCGATCGGGATGCGCGGCAACCTCACGCGCGCTGATGATGCCTTGGTCGAGCAGATACTGGACTTTGGAATGGTCCTTGGTCTGCCCGATCAGGCCGCCTTGTCTGAACAGATACAGACGCGAATCTCCGACATGCGCCCAATACGCATAATTGGATTGAATGATGCACGCCACGCAGGTGGTGCGCGGAGTTTCCAGCATGGAGAACTGATTTGCATACGACCCCAGGGCCTGGTGGGCGCGCACCATCGAGTCCTGCAGGAATTTCAGCGGATTCTTGAGTGACGGCTTGGATTCCTGCTGGAAGCGCTCGATGAACAGACGCACCGCGATCTGCGCGGCGATTTCTCCGCCTGCATGCCCTCCCATCCCGTCCGCGATAACGAGAAGCAGCGTATCGCGGCTGTAGGTGTATGCGAGCCGGTCCTGGTTGACCTTGCGCTGACCCTTGCGACTTTCCTGAAATATGGTGAAGCGCACGGACGAATGCCTAGGTTTCGATCAGGCGGGAAGCATCGCCGACCTGACAAGCCGTGTCTGGATCCGTCCTGGACCGGACCATGCACACGCTGACGCGACCGCTCGGGCAGAGCGG
>VBCZ01000090.1:14449-18853 GCA_005889025.1 Betaproteobacteria bacterium | reverse complement strand
CCTTGAACGGCCCGCCTGAAAGCGGCCGCAGCGCGGCATCCGATTCGCTTTGAGAAAAGGCGGCCAGACCGCCTTCCTGATATACGCGCTCGGCCTCATCGGAAAAAAGCACGGCATCGCCGTCGAACGCGATCCGGAGCTCGTCGCTTTCGTTCTTGCCCACGACCGATGGGACGATCGTCGCGGCGGCATACCCGTCGTTGAGGACGCGCTTGACAGGGCACGTAGCGCGACGTGGGCTCGCCCTTGGTGAACGCGGCACGGGTGATGTCGAGGCCATGGTGCTTGATGGAATTCATCACGCGCAAGCCGGTGTCGGCGGAGTTGCGCGAGAGCAGGATGACTTCGACGTATTGCTTGTGCGGCCGGTTCAGCCGCAGAAGCTTGTTGACCAGGACGAAGGCGGGACCGGGCTCGAGCGTTTCGTCCTCGTGCTCGATCTGATAGTGCTGGTAAGCATCGACGCCCGCTTCCGTATAGACTCGATGGCTGTCGGCGAGATCGAACAGGGCGCGCGACGAGATCGCGACGACCAGCTTATCGGCGAGCGTGGGCCTGGGCATGCTGTCAAATCGTGACCTTGGCGTGAGACGCGCGAATCGAAGCGGGCGCCTCTGCGAGTCCCGCCAGTATAGTCCGTCAACGGGACTACGCGGCTTTGCGCAGCCCCGTCCCCAGCTCGTCGAACACCGCCCGCACCTGCTCGACTGCCCAGTCGATCTGCTCGCGATCGATGACGAGCGGCGGCGCGAAGCGGATCGCGGTGCTGTGCGTGTCCTTCGACAGCACCCCGCGCTGCAGGAGGCGGCGCACGATGGTTCGCGCGTCGGTCTTGCGTGTATCGATTTCCAGGCCGATGAAAAGGCCCCTGCCGCGAACGTCTCGAATCAATGGGCTGCGCACGGTCTTGAGCTGCGCGAGCAGATAGTCGCCGAGCTCTGCCGAGCGTTCGATCAGCTTCTCCTCGAACAACACCGCCAGCGCCTCGAGACCGACCGCCGCGGCGAGCGGGTTGCCGCCAAACGTGCTGCCGTGATCGCCGGGATGGAACACCTGCATGACGTCGTTGGTCGCGACAAACGCCGACACGGGCAGCATTCCGCCGCCGAGCGCTTTGCCCAATATCACGCCGTCGGGTCGGACGTCGTCGTGCTGGGAGGCGAGAAACTTTCCTGTCCTCCCCATCCCCGTCTGGATCTCATCGCAGATCAGCAGTACGCCGCGTTCGCGGCAAATACGCGCGCATTGCGCGAGATATCCGGAAGCGGGTACGACGATGCCTCCCTCTCCCTGGATCGGCTCGACGAGAAATGCCGCGGTATTCGGCGTGATCGCTGCTTCCAGCGCACGCGAATCGCCAAAGGGAATCGATCGGAACCCGGGCGCGAACGGTCCGAAGCCATCGCGGTATTGAGCCTCCGACGAAAAGCCGACGATGGTGATCGAGCGACCGTGAAAGTTGCCGTCGCAGACGATGACTTCCGCCTGCCCGTCGGGAATGCCCTTGATCTTGTATCCCCACTTGCGCGCGGCCTTGAGCGCGGTCTCCACCGCTTCCGCGCCGCCGTTCGAGGGCAACGCACGATCAAGACCGGTGACCTCGGTCAAGCGCTTCAGAAACAAAGGAAGCTTGTTGTTGAAAAACGCGCGCGACGTCACCGACAGCCGCTGCGCCTGCGCAACCAGTGCCGCGACAATCCGCGGATGCGCATGACCATGGCTCACCGAGGAATACGCCGACATCATGTCGAGGTAACGGCGGCCGTGCTCGTCCCACAGCCATACGCCCTCGCCGTGAGCGATCACCACCGGCAAGGGCTCGTAG
This sequence comes from Betaproteobacteria bacterium, assembly GCA_005889025.1. Classification (GTDB taxonomy): domain Bacteria; phylum Pseudomonadota; class Gammaproteobacteria; order Burkholderiales; family Casimicrobiaceae; genus PALSA-1003. Next base: position 17,028 of record VBCZ01000090.1, on the reverse strand, counting down.
TTGCGTGCGCCCGCCGCGAGCTCGCGCCGGGTGCTTGTCTTTTGTTCGAGGGGTTAGGGTAGGAGGCCAGTACCTGGCGATCACCGACGCGCTATCCCGGCCTACCGGGACGCAGACTCAGACGGGCACGCAAACTTCGCCGGTCCACGAGCGCGATTTTACTCCGCAGCCACTGCCAACTCCCGCTGCGGTGCACAACCGAAATGACGATTTTTGATCGCAACAAGTGCTCGGCGCATGGCGCATGGCTGCATGCCCTCGACCGCATGAACGCTGTCGTTACAACTTGTCGGCTACGTCGAGGTGATCCCGGCGAAACGAAGCACCGCGGGAATTCGCAACGCAAAACTGCTGAATGCGTGATCGCCGCCGCCTTCGACGAACTGCCATGCCCCCGCATAAAACGCCACCGCCTCGCGCCAGTCGAGGAGCTCGTCGCCGGACTGAACAAGCAGAAGGTAACGTTCGGGCACCGCGATGCGCGGCACCCGCATCGCCTCGAGCTCCGCAAAATGGCCTTGCGTGAGATCGTAGCGCTCGAGGGTGTACGGATTTGTTTGCGATCCGAGATAGGGAAGCAGATCGTCGTATGGGTGAATGGCCGGGTTGATCAGCACGGCTTTGGCGGCGAATCTTTCGGCGAGGTGCGTCGCGTAATAGCCGCCCAGCGAGCTGCCGACCAGCGTAAGCGCGGCGTCCTCGCGCGTTTGCAGCCATGCGGTCACCGCGCGCATCGCCGCCGCCGGATGGTGATGCAGACGCGGCACGAAGTATTCCGGCCGCGACGAATCAGGCAAGGCGGCGATCGCCCGGCCCAGGGCCTGCGCCTTGATCGATGTCGGTCCGCTGTTGAATCCGTGCAGGTAGACGATCGTCGTCACATAGGTTCGCGCAGTTCATCGAGGCGCGCGACGAGCTTCCTGTGTATGCCGCCGAAGCTTCCATTGCTCATGATAAGCACGTGATCTCCGGGTCGCGCGGCGCTTGCGATCGACTCGATCAGCGCGCCTAGGTCGTTGTGCGCCTCGGCCCGCGCGCCCAGTGAAGCAAGCGCTGCGCCCGCATCCCAGCCGAGGTTGGCGGTATAGCAGTACACGCGATCCGCAGCACTCAAGCTGCCGGGCAGCTTCGCCTTCATCGTCCCCAGCTTCATCGTGTTCGAGCGCGGCTCGACAACCGCGAAAATTCGTGCGCTGCCGACGGCGCGACGCAGCCCCTCGAGGGTATTTGCAATCGCGGTGGGGTGGTGCGCGAAGTCGTCGTATACCGCGATCCCATTGACGGTTCCGACGAGCTCGAGCCGGCGCTTGATGCCGCGAAATCGCGCCAGCGCCGCAAGGCTGACGGCAACCGGCACTCCGAGGTGATGCGCCGCGCCAATTGCGGCAAGGGCATTGAGCTGGTTGTGCTGCCCGAGCAAAGCGAACGGCCACAACCTTCCCTGAGTTGCGCCGCCGAGCTTGATCGTGCCGCCGACCGCGATCGTCCAGTCCGCACCGGTGTCCACCGCCGCGGCACGACCGAAGCGCTCGATCTGGCTCCAGCATCCGCGCGCCATCACCCGCCGCAAGCTTTCCTCGGCATGGTTGACCAGAATTCTGCCGCGATGCGGAACGGTGCGCACCAGGTGATGAAACTGCGTTTCGATGGCAGTAAGATCGGAAAAAATGTCGGCGTGATCGTATTCGAGATTATTGAGCACCACCGTGCGCGGACGATAGTGAACGAACTTGGAGCGCTTATCGCAAAACGCGGTATCGTATTCGTCGGCGATGAGGAACCCGGGGTTCAGGCCCGCGTGTTCGAGGATCCATGCGAGCAAGGCGCTGACGGTGGTCTTCCCGTGCGTGCCGGCGACGGCGAGCACCCATTGGTCGAAAAGAACGTTTTCGGCGAGCCACTGCGGGCCTGACGTATAGCGCAGACCGCGGTCGAGGATCGCCTCGAGCAGCGGGTTGCCTCGTGAAATCGCGTTGCCCACGACGAAGATATCGGCGCTTTGGGCAACCGTATCGAGCTGCTCGGCGCCGTAGCCTTCGGTCAGCGCGATGCCCAACGCGCCGAGCTGCGTGCTCATCGGCGGATAGACATTCGCGTCGCAGCCACTGACCGTGTAGCCAAGGGTCTTGGCGATGGCGGCGATGCCGCCCATGAACGTGCCGCAGATGCCGAGGATGTGCAGATGCATCGCTTGCCTACGTCGCTTTCGCGATTTTGTGAGACAGCGCGCGACTATACGCATCCTCGAGGCTGCGCGCGTACCGCCCGGCATCGGCAAGTCCGGAGCCCGGCAGTTTTCGGGTGATTTCGCTTGCCACGTGCGTGCGCCAGGTCGTATCGCCGGCGAGAGCGCATGCGATCGCGTCGTACTCTTCATCGCTCCGCGCTATCGTTTCGGTCACGCCCAGATGCGAGAGCAGGCTGAAGGTCACGCGCTCGGCGTGGCGAATCCCCACTCGGCTCACCACCGGCACCCCCATGTCCAGCGCGGCGGCTGTCGTGTCGCCGCCGGTGTAGGGCAGCGTGTCGAGGACGATGTCGACGATCGCGTAACGCGTTCGGTTCGCCGCATCGTCGCC
>VBCZ01000090.1:0-14422 GCA_005889025.1 Betaproteobacteria bacterium | reverse complement strand
GCTCGAGGATGTCGCGCCACAGCGCAAGGCAACGCGGCGAGAGCTTGAGCATGCTCACGAATGCGCCGAACACGATCGCGCGCTCTGCGATTCCCAGCGCGTCGCGCGTCGCGATGGGTTTGTCCGCCGGTGTGACGCGCCGAACCGGCAGCAAGCATGTGTCGAGCGCGAGCGGTGTTTCGAGCTGGTAGGCGGCCGCATCGGGCGGGTCGGCGTACGCGTCGGTGAGCTTGAAATCGACCTGCTCGAGGCCGACGCACCCGTGATAGCCCAGATGGGTGACGATCACCGGCGCCGGCTTCCACAGCATGATTCCGGGCCTCGCAAACGAAGAGTGCCCCATCAGATCGACGAGCACATCGACGCCGCCGTCGGCGATCGCGCGCGCAGCCGCAAGATCGTCGAGGTCGGCCAGCGACGCGAAGCGATCGGCAAGCTTGCGAAATTCGCCCGTGACGGCGTCCTCGTTCTGCGGCGGCGCCAGCGAATAAAGATGCCATTCGAATCGCGACCGATCGTGGCCGGCGAGGACATCGCGCATGATGCGACCCATGATGTACGCCCGAAAGTCCGCGGATAGGTAGCCGACGCGAATCCGCTCGCCTTGCCGCCGCACGCCGGCAAGCGCCGGCATGCCGTGCCGGTTCTCCTGCTGCAGCTCGTTGTACTTTTCGTAGATACGCCGCAGCGAGTCGCGCGGAAGATCGCAATATTGCGCGCGCGAAAGTGTGACTGCCGCAAGCTCGGCCTGGTCGGGGCGATACGCCCAGTCGAGCGCCCGCGGAAGATACCTGGCTTCATATGCCGGATCCGGCAGGAAGCGCGAGAATATCAAGCCGCTCGTGACGAGCTCGGCCGACAGCGGCGCGCCGGGCTCGAAGCGCAGGAAATCCTGCAACGCGTCCTCGACGCGGCCGAGCAGGAGCAGCGTCATTCGCAATGCAAACCACGCCCGCACATCCGCCGGCGCCAGCGCGCGGGCGCGCTCGAGGTGCGGCAGCGCGAGCCGCCAGCGGCCTCGCCGCTGCAGCGTCAGGCCAAGATTGCCCATCGCTTCGACCGAATTCGGATCGAGCGACAGCGCATGCTCGAACGCACGCTCGGCGTCGGCATAACGCCCTGCCCGGAAATAGAGATGGCCCAGCGCGAGCGCCGGTGCAATCCATTCCGGCTTGAGCCGCGCCGCGTCGACGAAGCTTTGTTCCGCGCTGGCCATCTCGCCTTTCGAGAACAGCAGCACGCCGACATTGTGGTGCAATTCCGGCGACGGGGCGAGTTCGAGCGCGCCGCGGTATGCCACAAGCGCGTCATCGATTCGGCCCGAGGCGGCATGGCTCGCCGCGCTGGAAAGCAGGTCGTGCAAGGCGCTCACGCTAACGCCGGGTGTGCCACGGCCCTGTGGCGCCGCCAGCCAAAAGCGAACCAGCCGCAGGCGAGAACATCCGCCGCAAGCACCAACGCAAAAGCGTACGGCAGCGCATTCGCGATGTCGGTCGCCATGGCTCGACGTACGAGATCGACGACGATGCCGATCCCCCATTGCGCGATAAAGCTCGCCACGAACATGATCAGGTTCAGCGCGGTATTGACGCGGCCGGCAAGCTCCGTAGCAAAACCCTCGGTGACGACGGTATAGCCCAGGATGTTCACCGACGAGCCCAGCCCGTAGAGCGCCCAAAGCGCATAAGTTACGGACGGGACGCGAGACACGATCAGCGCCAGCATCAGCGTATGCAGGAAAAATCCCGCCGCGAACAAATGGCGCGGGACGATTCCCCGACGAGCGAGCGCCGTGGAGAAGACTCCGATCAGCAAATAGCCGCTGAGAATGGCAACACCCATGACGAGCAGATGCCGTGCGGCAATCTCGCGCGAATAGCCGTTGACCTCCATCAGCCACGGCACCGACCACAGTCCCTGGATCGCCATGAAGGATCCCATGGCGACCGCCGCCAGCGGCGAAACCCACCAGAAACGCGGACTGCGAAAAACATTGCGCACGCCGCGCCATTGCCCCTCCCACCCAGGCGCATGGGCCGACCTGGGCGTATCGGGAACCATGAAGAAAATCGCCGCGGCGGCGGCGAAGGTCGCGACCCCGAGTCCCAGGAAAATGCTCCGCCACGACATGAAGGACAGCGCGGCGGCAAGCGGCTCGGTCGAAAGCAGCGCGCCGCAGCCACCCGCGACCATCATCCAACCGGCGAGCGATGCATGGCGCTCGCGCGAGTACCAGGTTGCAATCGCCTTGAGGGGCGCCATGAGGCAGACCGACACACCGGCGCCGATCAAGGCACGTGCAAGCGTGAGTCCGGCGATGCCGTCGCTCGCCGCGAATGCAAGTGCACCGAAACCCGCAATCGTCAGAAGCGCAGGCTCGACGCGTCGTGGCCCGTAGCGGTCGAGCAGCATTCCCGCCGGAATCTGCATCGATGCGAACGCGACGAAATACGCGCCCGTGAGTAAGCCCAGCGACGACGAAGTGATACCCAGCGCGCCGGTGAGCTCGGGCGAGATCACCGCGTTGGCGTTGCGAAAGACGTACGAAAGCAAATAGCCCGCGGCGAAGCATATGTACAGGCGCAGGAAGGCCGGCGTCGTCATGCCCGAAACAGGAAGTAAACGGCGTCCACCATCACAGCGCCGGCCAAAGGTAGTCGAGCTTCGGAGGCTCATCCATGGAAACCATCGCGAACGGCACGAGCAGCACCGGTGACCATCTCCTGCAGGAGGACCGAGCGGCGAGGACGGGATGCTGCACTAGAGATACAGGCATGTCAGATAAGCCGGAGATTTGACGCCGCGTATTATCGCCGATGGCAAAGTCACGCGTTTTGCTCCGTGAGCCCAGCCGGATACGCGTAAAATCCCGTCCCTGTCTTTCGCGCTTCGGCGTCGGGGTCCTCAATGCGCTATCCACACCCTTCCTTCAAAACCGTTCTTCTGCGCGCGTGTGCGCTGGCCGCCCTGACGTGCTGGGCAGGCGCTGGCGCACAAATGCGCTATCCGGAAACCGCGAAGCGGCCGGTTTCGGACACCTACCACGGCGTCATGGTGGTCGACGATTACCGCTGGCTCGAGGACGATGCGAGTCCCGATGTCAAGCGGTGGGTTGCGGAACAAAACGCGCTCACGCGGCGCTATCTCGACGCATTGCCGCAACGCCGTGCGATCGCGGAGCGCGTCGCGACGCTGCTGCGCTCCGCGCCGTATCAGCACTACGATTTTCAGTATCGCAAGCGGCTGTTTGCCTTGAAGATGCAGCCGCCGAAGAACCAGCCGATGCTCGTCGCCCTTCCGCCCTCGGGAGCGTTGTCCGGCATGCGGGTAATTCTCGACCCCAACGTGATCGACGCCACGGGTCGCACGGCCATCGATTTTTTCAAACCTTCCTACGATGGCCGCTACGTCATCGTCTCGCTGTCGACTAACGGCAGCGAGGAAGGAACGGCGTACGTGTACGACACCGCGACAGGCGCGCGGCTGCCCGATGTCGTTCCGGGCGTCAATTATCCGACGGGCGGCGGGAGCGTCGAATGGGCATCCGACGGGCGCGGCTTCTTCTACACGCGCTATCCCCAGCCCGGCGAGCGCCCCGCGGAAGATATGCATTTCTATCAGCAGGTCTATTTTCACGATCTCGGCTCTCCGGCAGCGGGCGACCGCTACGTCTTCGGCAAGGAGCTTCCGCGCATCGCGGAAATCGCATTACACGGCAGTCCTGACGGACGTCACGTGCTCGCCGAGGTCCGCAACGGCGACGGCGGAGAGATCGGTTACTCTCTGCGCAGACCCGACGGCATTTGGGTGAACGTCGCCGGCTTCCGCGACGGCGTCAAGCACATGGTGTTCGGCGGGGACGGCAATCTCTACGCGATGAGCGTAGAGGACGCGCCGCTGGGGCGCATTCTGTCCATTCCGCTGTCGGCGCCCGCCATCGCCAATGCGCGCGTCGTCGTCGAAGAAGCCGATGTCGCCACGGAAGATGTGCTGGCGACGCGGTCGCGTCTGTTCGTGACCTACCGCGCCGGCGGACCCTCGCAGGTGCGCATGTTCGGTCTCGGCGGCAAGGCGCTGGGTGAGCTTCCCGCTGGGAGCGTGTCTGACGTCCTGGTCGCGGAGCGGCTGAATGGGGACGACGTGCTGATCCGTACGATGAGCTACGTCACTCCGCGGCAGGTCTTTCGCTACGACGCGCGCAGCAACAAGCTCGTCCCTACGCGGCTGAACGGCAATTATCCGTTCGACATGCAGGACGCCATCGTGACACGAGATTTCGCGGTCTCGCGCGACGGCACGCGGGTGCCGGTCACCATCGTCGCGCCCAGGGGCGTGAAGCGCGACGGAAGCAACCCTACCCTGCTCTACGGCTATGGCGGCTATGGCATCAGCATGAGCCCGTACTTTTCCCCGATGCTTAGACTTTGGCTCGACTACGGCGGCGTATACGCGGTCGCCAATGTGCGCGGCGGCGGCGAATTCGGCGAACCCTGGCACCTTGCCGGGAACCTCACCAAAAAGCAGAACGTGTTCGACGATTTCGCCGCGAGCCTGCGGATGCTGTTCGACCGCGGTTACACGCGACCGGACAAAGCCGCGATCATGGGCGGCAGCAACGGCGGGCTGCTGATGGGCGCCACGTTGACGCAGCATCCGGCGCTGATGCGCGCGGTGGTGAGCCACGTCGGCATCTACGACGCGCTGCGCTGGGAGACGCAGCCGAATGGAGAATTCAACGTCACCGAGTTCGGCTCGGTCAAGGATCCCGATCAGTTCCGCGCGCTGTACGCCTATTCGCCGCTGGTCAACGCCAAGGACGCGACCGCCTATCCCGCGGTCCTTTTTACCGCCGGAGACAACGATGGGCGCGTCGCACCCTATGAGTCGCGAAAGATGACGGCGCGGCTGCAGACCGCGACCAGCTCGGATCGGCCGATCCTGCTTCGCACCGAGGCCGCGGCCGGACACGGCATCGGCACCGCGTTGTCGACCCGCATCGAGGAAGAAGCCGACGCCTACGCTTTTCTTGTCGAACAACTGGGCATGCGTCCGGTGCAAAGCGCGAACCGCTGACGTACTGCCCGGCCGCCCTGGGCGCCTCAGCCGCGCTCGGCACGCGGCAGCGTCACCGTGACGACGACGCCGCGTCCGTCGCTGCGGTTTTCCGCGATGGCGCCGCCGCCGTGCGCTTCGGCGATCAGGCGGACGATGTATAGGCCCAGCCCGAGATGAGGCTCGCCGTCGCGTTGCTCCGGACGCACCGAAACCATCGAGTCGAATAGCCGCCCATGCATCGCGGCAGGGAGGAGCGGACCCTCGTTCTCGACCGAAATCCGCACCGTCGTGTCATCCTGCGCTATCCGCACGACGACGGGCGTGTCCGCGGTGCCGAACTCGACCGCATTGGCGACGAGCTTGTCGAGCATTTGCGCGATCAGCTCCGGCGCGCCGTCGACATCGATGGGACCGTCCGCGGCCACGAACTGGAACGTTCGGCCTTTGTACGCGAGCCGATAGCCTTCGACGCAGCCCGCGATGACCGCGGTGACATCGAAGCGCTGGCGATCGTCGTCGCCGATGCTTTGTTCGAGCCGGGTCGCCTCGGTCATCCGGATGAGGATGTCGGAGAGGCGAGCCAGCCCGTGTTGCGCGCGCTCCATGTACACGCGGGCCTCGTCGGGCAATGACGAGAGCTTGAGGTTGTCAAGCGAGCTGCGAACCACCGCGATAGGCGTGCGCAATTCGTGCGACAGCCTGCCTGCCATGCTTTCCTGGTAGCTCGCGTACTGAGCGAGCCGCGACAGCACGCTCGAAAAGCTTCGCGACAGGTCCCCGATCTCATCGCCTGATTTCGAACCGGCGACCACGCCCCGGACGCGGCCGTGCGCATCGATGGCCGCCTCCGCTTCGTCGCGCAGGCTGCGGATGCGCGCCGACAATCGCGAGGCGTAGAGCGTAAGCGCGACCGACCCGATCAGCAGCGCGGCGAGGACGATGGAGAACAGCCGCTCGAAGGCACGGTTGCGCGCGGCGAGCACGGCGTTGGTCGTCTCCTCGACCAGCACCGCGCCCTTGACCTGATCGCCGACCCAGATCGGATGCGCGGCCGATACGATCACCGCCTTGCCGTCCGGCGTCGGTCGGCGCTCGACGGTGAGAATGCCCGACAGCGCGCCGTCGACCTCCCTGGCTGGAAGCATCACGCCTCCCGCCTGCTCCTCGCCAAAGTCCTCCGTCGGCTGACGCAGCACCAGCGCATACAACGGATGCAGCGTCTCGCGCTCGAGCCAGCGCCGGAAGCGCGCGAGCGGCGAGTTCGCCGGATCGGCATCGGCAGGTGCGGATCGCTTGAGGCTTCCTGCGCGCGCCAGGACATTGAGATCCCGGTCGATGACCCAGATGCGCGCGGTGGTGCGCGACAGGCCCTGAATGATTTGCGCGATTTCCGCGCCGGGCGTCGCTATGACCACCGGTGCCGACGCGCGGGACGGTATCGCAGGCGAGGACTCCGCTGCACCGTCGGCCGAGCGCTCGACCGAAAGCGACTCGCGCCGGGCAGGCTGCACATCGAACAGCCGCGGCCGGTCGTGAAGCGCCGTGGCGACTGCCTGGGCGGTGCCGGCCAGCGTTTTTTCCTGCGCGTCGCGCAAGAAGCGTTCGAGCTCGCTCACGTATTCGTAGCCGAGCCAAGGAATCGCCAGGAAAACCGTGAGCACGAGCAGGAGTTGCGCGCGTATGCCGAGCGCGAGGCGGAAATGCTGACTCATCGAAGAAGCAGGCGAGAGACGCTTACGCCGGCGCTTCCGCGGTCCAACGGTAGCCCATGCCATACACCGTCGCAATGCAGTCGAACTTTGGATCCACTGCGAGAAATTTGCGGCGGATGCGCTTGATGTGCGAAGTGATGGTGGCATCGTCGACGACGATCCTGGCGTCGCGCATGAGGCTGTCGCGGTCCTTGACATGACCCGGAAACTTGGCGAGCGTGTGCACCATCCAGAACTCGGTCAACGTGAGATCGACGCGTGTGTCCTTCCACTGCGCGTTGAGACGCTTCAGATCGAGCAGGAGGTTGCCGCGCTCGACGACATCCTCCACCGCCTGCGGCGCCGACAGGAGATCGCTACGACGGAACAGTGCCGCGATGCGCGCCGTGAGGTGCGGCAGGCTCGCGTCCTTGGTCAGGTAGTCGTCCGCGCCGAGCCGCAACCCGGCGACGATGTCGAAGTCGGAGTCGCGCGCCGAAAGAAAAATGATCGGCACGTTTGCCGACATCGCCCGAAGCTCGCGGCACAGCGTAAAACCGCCGTCGATGTCGTCATCTAGACCGATGTCGATCAACGCGAGATCGGGGAGCCTCGTACGAAACGCCGCCAGTGCATCGGCGCGGCTGGCGTATGCCGAGACCTCGTAGCCCTGTTTCTTCAGCGCATCCGCGTAATTGGCGCGGATTGCGGGCTCGTCTTCGATGATGGCGATGCGGCGGCTCATTGCGAACGACTATACCCCACGCTTCGATGAAGCCGACACCCTGCGGGGCATCGTCATTTTGTTGCCACGATTGTTCGCCGGCACGCCCCGTTCGCCGCCCCAGCGCCGTCGCATCGCGGGGTTTCAATGACAAGACCCGCCTTTCGAGCCGATTTCACGGATGCCAAGCCATGCCACTCGAATTGCAAAGCCTGCAAGCGATGGAGCGCCGGAATTCCAAAGCACTCGAATGGCGCGTCTGGCGCGATCTTGCAGGACTGGCGGCTGAAGCGCTCGCCATCGGGGTTGTCTTCAGCGTCTTGCTGGCATTGGCGGTCTTCATCGTCGCCCGCGCCGGCGACGGCAGCGAGGCAAGCCTGCGAGTCGACGCGGCCAGCCGAGTGGAGTCCCGCGCCTAGGGAGGCGTCGACCGGGGAGGATCCGTCGGCTCAGCGAAACCCGTCGCCTTCCTTAACGGAAGCTGCACGGACGACGCACCGGTCGAGTCTTCCCCCGTCGGCGTGCTGTGGAACCGTCAGTCGCGGGTCGGGAAACTCGCACGCGGCGGAAGGCGTGTGTTCTCGAATTACTTGAGCAACCGAAGCGCCTTGCCTGCCAGCACGCCCAACGCGAAAAGCAGGGTCGCCGCGACCATCCCGAGAAACGCCGCCGCGATCGCGCCGCCAACGCCATCCCAGCCCAGGGAGGATACCAGCGACCATGCGAGAAATCCGCCGGCGACTGCGCAAACGATGATGGCGATCCCGCTGAGTACAGGAAAGTATAGCAGCGCATACGGGTGGGGACGCGTGGCGTAAGCTTGGATCTCGCATTGGCCCCGTCGATGTCCGCGCCGAGCACGCGCAGCGGCATCGTCCTTCGCAAATGCATTCGCGGCGAGGAATCGTCAGCGCAGCTTTGTCAGGTATTCGCCTTCGTCGAAACCGATCAATCGCGTTTTTTCCGCCTCCACGATCGGTCGCTTGATGACTGACGGCTTCTCCATCATCAGGTCGATCGCGGAGGATTCGCTTGTCACTTTCGCCTGCTCCGCCGGCGAGAGCGTGCGCCATGTCGTTCCGCGCCGATTCAATACGTTCTCCCAACCGAATGCGGCGCACCAGCCCGCGAGCAGCTCGCGCGTCGGCGGCGTTTTCTTGAAGTCGCCGAACTCGTAGCGCTTCCTGTTCGCGTCGAGCCATGCGCGCGCCGCCTTGACCGTATTGCAGTTGACGATTCCGTAGACCTTCATCGCTCTTGCTCCACGCTGAACGGCACAGTATAAAGGCGCTCAACTCGGATTTTCCATGAGCACCCTCCTATCCGTGCACGATCTGGCCGCGCGCAGCAGCGTGCAGGCGCTGGTTGCCTCGCAGATCCGCGAAGTCGCCAACGAGGGCTTGGGCGATCCCGCGATCCTCGCCTTCTGGTTCGGCGAGCCCGACGAGGTGACGCCGGCATACATCCGCGACGCGGCTGTCGCCGCGCTTGCCGCGGGCGAAACCTTCTACACGCAGAATTACGGTATCCCCGAGTTGCGCCAGGCGATCGCGGCGTACGTCACGCGTCTGCACCGTGTCGGCGCTGATGCTGGCCATCGAGGCGCTCATCGACCCCGGCGATCGCGTCGTCTGCGTGACGCCGCTATGGCCGAACCTGACGGAGATCCCGAAGATACTCGGCGCAACTGTCGCTCGCGTGCCGCTTTCGTTCGGACGCGACGGCTGGACACTCGACCTTGATCGCCTGCTCGCTGCGCTGACGCCGGAAACACGCGCGGTGATGATCAATTCGCCGAACAACCCGAGCGGCTGGACGATCGACCGCGAGTCCCAGCGCACGATTCTCGAGCACTGCCGTGAGCGCGGCATCTGGATCGTCGCCGACGATGTCTACGAACGGCTGTTCTACGCCAGTGGCGCGTGCGCGCCTTCGTTCCTCGATATCGCCACGGCAGACGATCGGCTTGTCAGCACCAACAGCTTTTCCAAGGCGTGGCTCATGACCGGGTGGCGTCTGGAATGGATCGTCGCTCCCACCGCGCTCATGCGCGACCTGGGGAAGCTCATCGAGTACAACACGTCTTGCTCGCCGGCATTCGTGCAACGCGCCGGCGTCGTCGCACTCGAGCGTGGCGAGTCGACGGTCGCCCATACGCTGGCGCGCTTCCGCGCAGCGCGCGACTATCTCACTGCGGCGCTCGACCGCATTCCCGGCATCAGCGCGCCTGCGCCGGCCGGCGCGATGTACGCATTCTTCAAAGTCGACGGGGTCGCCGACAGCCTCGAGTTCTGCAAACGCCTGGTGCGCGATGCGAAGCTCGGTCTTGCACCTGGCAGCGCGTTCGGCCCCGAAGGCGAGGGATTCGTGCGCTGGTGCTTCGCGGCAAGCGAGGAACGCCTCGCGGAAGGCATCGCTCGTCTCTCGGCTTTCATGAACAAGCGATGAATCGTCGCTGGGCGTACGCAGCGTTGCTTGCCGTTTTTCTCGCGCTGGCGTTTCCGGCGCGCGCGGCGGACATGAGCAAGACGCTTCGGGTCGCGATTCCGGTCGCGGAAAACGGCTTCGATCCACAGGCAGTCTACGATTCATATTCCTTCGAGATCTGCCACGCGATCTTCGATCCGCTCTACACCTACGACTATTTCGCCCGCCCGGTGCGGCTTGTCCCCAACACCGCGAACGGCATGCCGCAGATCACCGACGGCGGGCGAACATTCACCGTCAAAGTGCGGCCGGGCATCTACTTCGCCGACGATCCGGCGTTCAAGGGCAGGAAGCGCGAGCTTACCGCGGAGGACTACGTGTACAGCATCAAGCGCATCTTCGATCCGAAGGTGCGCTCATATTGGCTCTACCTCTTCGATCACCGCCTCGTCGGCCTCGATGAGGCCCTGGAGCGTGCACACAAGGCGGACCGCTTCGACTACGACTCAAAGATCGAAGGCTTGCAGGCCCTCGACCGCTACACGCTGCGCATTCGCTTCAAGGCGCCTTACTACTCGTTTCAGCACTGGCTCAGCTATGACGGGCTCGCCGCGGTCGCGCGAGAAGTGGTCGAGGCGAACAAGGACCCATCGAATCGCGTCATGGAGTATCCGATTGGCACCGGCCCCTATCGTCTGAAGCACTGGGTGCGCGGACAGAAGATCGTGCTCGAAGCCAATCCCGGTTATCGCAACGAGGCGTATCCGGTTCCGGGCCCGGGCAGCGAATCGGGCGACGCGGGAATCGCGCGCGACAACACCGGCAAGAAGCTGCCGATTGTCGGCCGCGTCGAGATAAACATCATCGAGGAGGATTCGCCGCGCCTGCTTTCATTCGACAGCGGCGCGCTGGATTACCTCGAGCTGCGACGCTCCCTCGCCGCTAATGTGCTTGCCAAAGATGCACTTCTTCCCGCATACGCGAAGCGCGGCATCGTGCTGCACCGCCAGATCGAACCTTCGATATCCTTCACCTTCTTCAACCTGGACGACCCGGTCGTCGGCGGCTATACGCCGGAGAAAATCGCGCTGCGCCGCGCGATCGCTTTGGGCTACGACCGCCAGGCCGAGATCGACGTGCTGCGTCATGGTCAAGGCAAGCTTGCTTCACAGCTCGTGCCACCCGGGATACCAGGTCACGATCCGACGCTTCCAGCGAGGAATCGCTACGATCCCGCGGCGGCGCGCGCGCTACTCGAGAAGTTCGGCTACAAGGATCGCGACGGCGACGGCTACCGCGAGACACCGGACGGCAAGCAACTCACGATCACCAAGGCCTCGACGCCGGATGCGTCCGACCGCAACGAAAACGAGCTGTGGAAGAAGAACATGGACGCGATCGGCATCCGGATGACTTTTTTCATGCAGAAGTGGCCCGAGCTCAACAAGATGTCGGAAGCCGGTCAATTGCAGATGTGGGGCCTATCGTGGATCAGCGCGGTGCCGGATCCGGAACCGTTCTCGACGCCGCTCTACAGCAAGACGATCGGTACCCAGAATGACGCACGCTTTCGGCTGCCCGCCTACGACCAGGCGTACGAGGCGGCGCTGCTCCTGCCCGACGGTCCCGAGCGCACTGCGCTCTACCGTAGGATGACCGAGCTGGTCGAAAATTACACGCCGTGGCTGCTCGGCATGAACGCCTACGCCAACGTCGTCGCCCAGCCATGGCTCAAGGGGTACAAGCAAAGCCCGTTCTTGCGCAATCAGTGGAAGTACTACGACGTCGCCGCGCATTGATGCGATCTCGCCGCATTCTTCGACTCGATCGTTGCCCAGCGTACTCTCTGGAACTCGGTTGAGCGTCGGCTCGTCTAAACCAGGTCGAACGCCAGAGGAGCGAAAGTCATGTCCGCAAGAACCATGGTAAGCATCTTTTTCCTGGCGGCCGCAAGCTTCATGGCGGCAGGCGCATCCGCGCAGGACCCGACGCTTCATCAGGTCTATCAAGCGGCACAATCCGGCAATTTTTCCGAAGCGCAGCGGATGATGGATCAGGTTTTGCGCGATCATCCCAACAGCGCGAAGGCGCACTATGTCGAAGCCGAATTGTTGGCCAAGCAGGGCCGCTTCACGGCTGCCGAATCGGAGCTCGCCACCGCAGAGCGCCTGGAGCCCGGCCTGCCCTTCGCCAAGCCGCAGGCGGTTGCCGAGATCAAGCAGCGGATCTCGACCTCGCGCGCTCTTCGCCCGTCCGCTGCGTCCGGCTTCGCGCCCGCGGCTTCGTCAGGGTCCGCGCCTGTGGCTTCCAGCGGCATCCCCTGGAGAACCCTGCTGCTGGGGGTCGGCGTCGTCGCGATCGTGTTGTGGGTTGTGCGCGCAATGCGCAGGAGCAGCGCGACCTACCCGGCTAACGGCCCGACGACCTCTGGACCGGTTCCTCCCGGGCAGCCTTACGGTCCCGGTGCGGCCGCCCCGCTCGGCGCGGGTGGCGGAATCGGCTCCGGAATACTGGGCGGTCTCGCGACCGGTGCAGCGCTCGGCGCGGGCATGGTCGCAGGCCAAGCTCTTGCCCATCGCCTGGGCGGCGGACACAGTGGCGAGGGAGGTGCCACCCCGATGGTCGGCGGCGAGCAGCCGATGCCCGACGACATGGGAGGCAACGACTTCGGTGTTGCCGACAGCTCTTCCTGGGACGACGGCGGAGGTTTCATCGGCGGGGCGGGCGGAGGCGACGACTGGACCTGAAGCGACGGCGAGCATCGCGACTGGCAGCGCGGCGGCCCGGCCGCTTGCCTTACTTGCATTCTGGAGCCGCGGCGCTGAGGATCTTCAACCGTTGCGCCGGCGATTCCTCCAGAGCGCCTGCGCTCCCGAATCCGAGCTACTCGCGCACCTGGGAAACGAGCCCGACTGACTTTGTCGCTATGACGGCGTGGCGGCGCGTTCGCCGTTTCCCATCCCGGATCAGCTGAACTTCATTCTGTTGCGGACTGCCGTGCCATCGGGCAAGGCGGCTGGTAGCATCGCGTGTCGTTAGTTGGGCCGGGCGACTCACGTGGAACCAAAAAACCTCTGCATGCCTACAGACCAGCCATGACTTCCCTGACCTGCGCCGAGATCCTCGCGGGCCGCGCCCCCGAAGACAGCCGCGTCACCGTCAAGGGGTGGGTGCGAACGCGGCGCGATTCCAAGGCCGGCATTTCATTCGTGCACGTATCCGATGGCTCCGGCTTTCATCCCGTGCAGGTTGTTGCGCCCGATACGCTGCCGAACTACGCCGACGAAATCCTGCATCTCACCGCCGGCTGCTCGGTGCAGGCTACAGGAGTCATCGTGCCCTCCCCGGCGAAGGGGCAAGCGTTCGAGATGCAGGCGAGCGAAGTCAAAGTCCTTGGCTGGGTCGACGACCCGGATTCCTATCCGATTCAGCCGAAGCCGCACACCCTCGAATTCCTGCGCGATGTCGCCCATCTGCGGCCGCGCACCAACGTCATCGGTGCGGTCACTCGGGTTCGCCATACCATCGCGCAGTCCATCCATCGTTTCTTTCACGTCAACGGCTTCTTCTGGGTGAATACGCCCATCATCACGGCGTCGGACGCGGAAGGCGCGGGCGAGCTTTTTCGCATATCGACGCTGGATCTGATGAATCTGCCGCGAACCCCGGAAGGCAAGATCGACTTCGGCCAGGATTTCTTCGGACGCGAGACCTTTCTGACCGTTTCGGGGCAGCTCAATGTCGAGACCTACTGCATGGCATTGTCCAAGGTCTACACGTTTGGCCCCACCTTTCGCGCAGAGAATTCCAACACCAGCCGGCATCTCGCCGAATTCTGGATGATCGAGCCCGAAATAGCGTTTGCGGACCTCGCCGACAACGCGACCCTCGCCGAGGCGCTGCTCAAGCACATCTTCAGCACCGTGCTCCGCGAACGCCCCGACGACATGGCATTCTTCGAGGAGCGCATCGAAAAAGGTGTGATTGCCAAACTGCAGCGCATTGTCGACTCGGAGTTCGTGCGCATGGATTACACCGAAGCCATCGGCATCCTGGAGCGTTCGAAACAAAGATTCGAGTTCCCGGTCAGGTGGGGAATGGACCTGCAATCGGAGCACGAGCGCTACCTTTCCGAGCAACACGCGACGAGGCCGGTGATCCTGATGAACTACCCGAAGGAGATCAAGGCGTTCTACATGCGCGTCAACGACGACGGCAAGACGGTCGCGGCGATGGATGTGCTCGCGCCGGGAATCGGCGAGATCATCGGCGGCAGCCAGCGCGAAGAACGGCTCGACGTGCTCGACACGCGCATGACCGAGGCCAAGCTGGACAAGGATCATTACGCCTGGTATCGCGATCTGCGGCGATACGGCACCGTCCCTCACGCTGGATTCGGTCTGGGCTTCGAGCGCACCGTGGCGTACGCGACGGGACTCTCCAACGTGCGCGACGTGATTCCGTTTCCCAGAACGCCCGGAAGTGCGCGGTACTGAAAAAAGGGGCCAGCCCTGTCCGAGCTTCT
>VBCZ01000091.1 GCA_005889025.1 Betaproteobacteria bacterium | reverse complement strand
GTTGATCAAGATCACGGCGAGCGACGGCACCGTCGGCTGGGGCGAAACCTACGGGATTGTCGCGCCGCAGGCCGTCGTCGCGATCGTCAGCGACGTTCTGAGCCCATTGCTTATCGGACGCGAGCCCGTGGACATCCCAGCGATCTGGGACGATCTCTACGCGTTGATGCGCGTCAGGGGGCACTGGGGGGGCTTTTACACCGACGCGATCGCAGGCGTCGACATCGCGATGTGGGATCTCGCGGGAAAAGTGGCCGGCAAGCCGGTCGTGGAATTGCTCGGGGGTGCGCGCCGCACCCACATTCCAGCCTATGCGTCGGGCCTGCCGCGCTCGACTCTGACCGAGCGCGTCTCGCTCGCACAGGAGCTGGTAGCGCAGGGGTTTCGCGCCATCAAGTTCGCCGCGGTGGTATCGCAAGGTGTCGTCGATGAAATGCGCGCGCTGCGCGGGACGTTGGGTCCAGACGTGGCCTTGATGGTCGACCTGCATTGGAAATACACAGCCACCGAGGCCATTACGCTGATCCGCGCGCTGGAAGCGTTCGACCTGTATTTCGCGGAAGCGCCGTGCGCGCCGGAGGACATCGACGCGCAGGCCGACGTGGCGGCGAACGTCGCGGTTCGCATCGCCGGCGGCGAGGAGTGGAGCAACGAGTTCGTCGCGCGACCGCGGTTCGCGCACCGCTGCGTCGGCGTGGTTCAACCAGAGGTTGCGCACACCGGACTGTCGCAATTCATCGCCATTGCACGGCTTGCGGCGCAGCAGGGTATCGGCGTCATTCCGCACGCAACAATCGGCATAGGCATCTTTCACGCGGCGAGTCTGCACGGGGCGGCGAGCCTGCCCGACGTGGCTTTCCACGAGCACCAGCACTCCGTGTTCGACGCCAATCTGCGCTTTGTCGAAACGAGCATGCGCTGCTACAAGGGTTTCTTCGAGCTTCCCGACGGGCCGGGGCTTGGCGTCACGCCTGCGCCCGGGCTTTGGGCCCACGTCGTCGCGAACTGAAGCGCAGGGCTCCCCATAGGGCGCGGCGCAGCCCTACTGCTTGCGTCGGGCTTTTGCGACAATGGTGAGATCGGCCGTTTCCGGGAGAGCCAGCGGTGTCCGATCAGAGTGCTAGCGCGATCAAGCTCGTCCGTCACTTCCGTCAGATCCTTCTCTGGCCGCTGCAGCTCCAGCCCATCCGCACCGGCGCGCAGATTCAGGAGCCCTGGGACATCTTGAAGCAAGCCGGCGCTGACAATCCATGGTCTGAGCTAAGAGACGAATTCAGCTGCGATCCGGCGCAGTTTCAGGAACGGCACTACAGCGAGTTCGTCACGTTTCTCCCTTACGTCCGGAGCTTTCTGTACGGCGAAGGCAAGGCCGGCAGCGCGATGGCACCCATCGAGTCGCCGATCCGCGTGTTCCGCCGTACTGACGTGGCCAAGGTACGCATGACTTTTCCGGGCGCGGATCCGGAACCGGTTACGTTCAACGTCGCGCACGTCGACTTGTGTCTGTTCTACGACATCGACGTCGCCATCCTCGTCATCGAGATCTTTGGCCACGACTTGAGCCTCGCTCGCGTGCAGGAGACGATGTATCGCTTCGGCAGGGCCTATCCCACGTACTGGCGGGAAGACAACTTCGGCGGTCATTGCCTTGCCCGTGCCGAGTGGCTCGCCAGGGACGGAAGCGTGCTGGCGGCGTCCGATTACGAGCAGCGCGAGCGATTCCTGAGCTTCGTGGGCGAGCACCGGGCGCCGTACTTTGCCTCGCACTGGCAGTTTCTGCTCAAGCCTCTCGTTCCCGACCACGGCGTAGAAAAGGGCCTGATTCGCTATCGCCAGGTCGAATACAGCCGGATGCCCTTGCTCGCTTATCTGGCGATGGACGACGTCCGCGCTCTATCACGCGCCGACTTCGTGCGGGTCGGCCTCGTCACCGCGCCGGGGGCGTCGGATGCGTTGCCGTACTCGGCGCATTACGTGCGCGATTTCGAAACGCGGTATTGCTACGACCAGTTCTGGAACGAAGACCGCAGCGACCGCCCCGGCACCCGGTTCATGTCCTGCGGCCACGCCTTCGTCATGGTGGGGGACGCGAACGACGCGTTCTTCGTCGACAGCGACGCGGGGCTGCTGGGACAGTTCCGGCACCAGTACTTCCTGCTGTTCCTGATCCCGCACTTCCACAAGGCGGCGCTGCTGATGCTCTCCGACCGCATGGTGCACGCGCTCAACCGGCTCGACATCCAGGACCCGGAATCGGTCAAGCGCTTCAAGCGCAGCATTCGGCACCTGCTCGAGATCTTCCTGCGCTTCACGCACCGCTACTGGTTCCACGAAGTCTCCGACCAACCGCAGGCGAAGGAGCTCTACCGGATGACGGCATCCTATCTCGGCGCGGACCGGTTGTACGACGAGATCAG
>VBCZ01000451.1 GCA_005889025.1 Betaproteobacteria bacterium | reverse complement strand
GAAAACAACGAAGACGCCGAAACGGATGTCGTAGCCGATCGGGGTGCCGTCATGCTCCAGCGAAGAGATCACCTCGACCTGGCCTTTTTGGTCGAGAACGCCACCCTCCGCGCGCGGCCTGCACACCGAAGGAATCTGGTCGATCGATGCAGGCGGATAGGTCAGGCCGTCCGGCGGGGCAACGAGGGCCGTCGCATTGCACACCGCGGTGCATTCGATCGACGGCTTCGAGCCATCGAGAAAGGAATTGAACATTTTCGGATTGAGGCCGCCGATCCGTGCCTGATCTTCGGTCAGGCCGTAGTGGCCCCATACCGTTTCCGGCGTCGATTGCGCGAAGTGCGGCAGCCACTTGTGCCCGCGACCCGCCGAGACGACGTTGAACCCGGCGCTGCGCGCCCAATCCACGAGATCGCAGATCAGCGCGGGTTGATCGCCGAATGCGAGGCTGTAAACCACCCCCGCTTCCGCCGCTCTGCGCGCGAGCAGAGGCCCGCAAAATGCGTCCGCTTCGACAGTGACGTTGACGATGTGCTTGCGCTGGCGGAAGGCTTCCAGGCAATGGTCGACGGCGGCGATGGGATTGCCGGTGCACTCGACGACGATATCGATGCTCGGGTGGGACACGAGCGCCTGCCAATCGTCACCGAGATGCGTATTGCCTCGAGAGGCCGCCGCGTCGATCGACGGTGCCGCGCAACGCTTGCTGCTCCATCCCACGCGAGTCAGATTCGCTTTAGCTTTGTCGGGGAAAGCATCGGCAATGGCCACGACATGCACGCCAGGCGTCTTCGGCACTTGGGCGAGATACATCGCCGCGAACTTCCCGGCGCCAATCAACCCTATGCGAAGCGGCTTGCGCTGCGCCGCCCGCTGCTGCAATGCGCCGTACAGGCTCACGCTCCCCGCCTGATCATGCGGTTAGCGCCGCCGCCGGCGTGCCGTCTCGCCACGGTAGCCGGACGGGATAGGGCTTGAGGAGGCAGTCGTCGGGCAGGCAGTCGATCGGGTTGAAGTCGCGATGCGCGATGTATTCGGGCCGCTTGAAGCGGCGGATATGGTTCGACACGGCGCACAGGCTCAAGTACACGCTGACTCTGTTCCAGGGCGAAAGGTTGGAGGTCGACGCGTGAACGAGGCAGGAGTGAAACAGGATCATCGAGCCCGCGGTTCCTTTCGGCGCCACGATGCCACCGCGCCCGACTAGCTGCGCGATGGTGTCATGGTTGATGGTCCACAAGGGATAGCTCGTCGTCGAAGTGTCGTGCGCGGCATCGAGCACGCCGAGCTTGTGGCTTCCCGGTATGAACATCAGCGGGCCGTTGAACTCGTTGACCTCGTCGAGAAAAATTGCCACGTTCATCGCGCGCGGCTCCGGCATGTCGTCGTCGTTTTTCCAGGTACCGTAGTCCTGGTGCCACTGCCATACGTCGCCGTCGAACGCCATCTTGCCGTTGATCTTGAACTGATGCATATACACTGGCTCGCCGAACATCTGCATTGCCGGCTCGACCATTCGCGGATGGCGCGCCAGCCGCCCGAACGGCTCGCTGTACATATGGGCCGCGAAGTTCGTGCGCACCGCGTCGCTGCCTTTCTCGCGGACATTCTCGGTCCGGTGCTGCGCATACAGCCGCGGTACTTCGGCCAGAAGCACGCCGATTTCCTCGCGCGTGAATAGACTCGGAAAGAAAAGATAGCCTTCGTCGTCGAAGCGCTCGATTTGTTTCGTAGTGAGCTTCATTGCGATTCCTCTGTGAATGCGGAGGGCTTCCTTTCGCGCGTCCGCTTGGCTGCTTGGCGATCGGCGCCCAGTCCCGATCCTGATTACGATCCGGCCTGTCGATGCGAGCACTGCCGGACATCGGCTCCAGGAAGCGCTCCGGCGCGAGCTCGCTCCAGGCTCACCGCTATCGCAACGGGATCGCCGTCAGCGCGTAGGTCCGTAGGCCAGCCCATCCATCATATCCGCGAAGCGCGACCAGTCGAGCCTCTCGCTGCGCTGCCTCTTGCCGCCCTGCCAGTACAGCGATCCTCGTCCGACCTCGAGGGTGCCGATTTTTTCCTTGTTGGCGTAGATCTGCAGCGTGAGCGACGATCGCGCCTTGGCAAGCTCGAAATTCGCGAGGTCCGCTTTGACCTCGTGCTTGCGCGTAACGCGCGTCTTTCTTGTCCGCCTGCTTTTACGCGTGGCCCCCATAAGCCGATCCTCCATCGTGCCGGTGGCCTTCCGAAGAAGTGCCGGCGCTGTGTCGGAGAATACCTCAGAAGGGAGTACGATCAAACCCGCGCCGGCCGGGCCGCTTCCCATTACGCACGAGGAAATCGAATGAAGAGTTTACGCCAGCGTTTCGGACGTCCACTTCGGCTGGGAGTGATGGGCGGCGGGCCCGAGTCCTGGATCGGTCGCATGCATCGCGGCGCCGCTGAGATGGACGGCTGGTGGCACGTGAGCGCGGGTGTATTTTCAAGCGATCCGACGCGCTCGCGAGAAGCGGGCGTGGCATTAGGGCTCGATCCGCAGCGAAGCTACGGCGACTTCCAGGAAATGCTCGCCAAGGAAAAATCGCGACCGGACGCGATCGACGGCGTCGCGGTGATGACGCCGAACGACACGCATTATCCGATGTCCGCGGCGGCGCTCGACGCGGGGCTTGATGTCGTATGCGACAAACCGGTGACCGACGATTTTGCGCAGGCCTGCGATCTGCTTGAACGGACTCGGCGCAACGGGCGGCTCTTCGCCATCGCTCACGCATATTCAGCTTATCCGATGACTCGCTACGCGAGGACGCTGGTGCGCGAGGGCGCGTTGGGCAATCTGCGTCTGGTGCAAGTCGAGTACATCCAGAGCGGGCTCGCGACGCGGATCGAGGAGGGTCCGCGCAACAACCGGCTGCGCTGGATCCTCGACCCGCGCCGCAGCGGCCTTGCGCTGGTGATGAGCGCGATCGGCTGCCACGCGCAGCATCTCGCCTGCTTCGCGTCGGGACTTGCCATCGCCCGTGTGGCGGCCGATATGCGCGCGCTGCTTCCGGGACGGGATGTCATCGACTACGCCTCGGCGCTGATCGAGTTCGAGGGAGGCGCGCGCGGCACGTTCACTGCCACGCAGGCCGCCGCCGGTGGCGAGAACGACATCCGGCTGCGGATCTACGGCGACAGGGGCATGCTCGACTGGTCGCATCGCGATGCCGGTTATCTGCGCCTCGCGCTGCAGGGGGAACCCGTGCGCAAGTTCGGCCGCGGAGACGCGTTTCTGCCTCCCGATATCATCGCAGCGGGACGGACGCCCCGCGGCCATCCCGAGGGCTTGCGCGAGGCCTTTGCCAACATCTACGCGGACGTGGCGCAGGAGCGGATGGCGCGCGAGCTGGGCGAGCCGGTGCCCGCGCTTCCTTATCCTCGCATCGAGGAGGGCGCGCATACGATGGCGTTCATCGAGGCTTGTGTCGCATCGCAGGCGGACGGCGGATGGAAAGACGTGGCGAAAAATCCACGCGAGACGACGCAGTGATGCGCAAGCTGCCGGTCTTCTGCCTCGCGCTGGCGATCTTCGGCGCCGGCATTTCCATCGCGGCGTCCCCGCAGGACGAGCTGATCCTGCGCGAGGCGCTCAAGAGCGATCAGCGATTGTTCGACAACTTCCGCGCTTTCGCCGCCGCGCTGCGAGCCGGGATCGGCGGTGAGCCGAGACTCTC
>VBCZ01000453.1 GCA_005889025.1 Betaproteobacteria bacterium | reverse complement strand
CCAGGCAAGCTGCTTGTTTCGGCGGCGAGTCGTCTCGCCGATCGCTGCCGTCATGGAATCCGTCATTTTGTCCGCGTAAAGAATCGCCATGCCATTGATGTGACGAGCGGCGCGGCCGATGGCTTGTATCAACGACCGTTCGGCGCGCAGGAAGCCTTCCTTGTCGGCGTCGAGAATGGCGACCAGCGACACTTCCGGGATATCGAGGCCTTCGCGCAGCAGGTTGATGCCCACCAGCACGTCGAACTCGCCCAGACGCAAGTCGCGGATAATTTCGACCCGCTCGACGGTATCGATATCCGAATGCAGATATCGGACCTTGACCCCGTGCTCGTTCAGGTAGTCGGTGAGGTCCTCGGCCATTCGCTTGGTCAGCGTCGTGACCAGCACGCGTTCGTCCTTGGCCGCGCGCAGATTGATCTCGGAGAGCAAATCATCGACCTGCGTCTGCGCCGGACGCACCTCGAGCACGGGATCGACCAGACCGGTCGGCCGCACGAGCTGCTCCACCACCTGCCCGGCATGTCTGTGCTCGTAGTCGGCCGGCGTGGCGGAAACAAAGATCGTCTGCGGAAGGAGCTTCTCGAATTCATCGAAGCGCAACGGACGGTTGTCGAGCGCGGAAGGCAGCCGGAAGCCGTAGTTGACCAGGTTCTCCTTGCGCGCGCGATCGCCCTTGTACATCCCGCCGACCTGCGGAATCGTCACGTGCGATTCATCGACAAACGCCAGGGCTTTGGGCGGCAGATAGTCGATGAGCGTGGGCGGAGGCTCGCCGGCGGCCCGTCCCGATAGATGGCGTGAATAGTTCTCGATGCCTTTGCAGAATCCGATTTCAAGCATCATTTCGATATCGAATCGAGTCCGCTGCTCGATGCGCTGGGCCTCGATGAGCTTCATCTGCGAGATGAACAGCTCCTTCTGTTCCGCGAGCTCGATCTTGACCTTCTCCACTGCGTCCAACACCTTGTGGCGGCCTGTTACGTAGTGGCTCGAGGGAAAGACCGTGAATCGTCCGAGTTTTTGCCGGATGTGCCCCGTCAGCGGATCGAAAAGCTGCAGCGACTCGACTTCGTCATCAAACAGCGAGAGCCGTATCGCATTTTCGGCGTGTTCCGCCGGAAAGATATCGAGCACGTCGCCATGCACGCGAAACGTTCCCCGGCGAAAGTCGGTGTCGTTGCGCTGATACTGCATTTCGGTGAGGCGCTTGATCGCATCGCGCTGCGTCAGCCGGTCACTTTGGCGCAGGTGCAGAATCATGCTGTGGTACTCGGACGGATCGCCTATGCCGTAGATCGCCGACACCGTCGCGACCACGATGCAGTCCGGCCGCTCGAGAATCGACTTGGTCGCCGAAAGCCGCATTTGCTCGATGTGCTCGTTGATCGACGAATCCTTCTCGATATAAAGATCGCGCGAGGGCACATAGGCCTCGGGTTGATAGTAGTCGTAGTACGAAACGAAATATTCGACCGAGTTATTGGGAAAGAACTCGCGGAACTCCGAATAAAGCTGCGCCGCAAGGGTCTTGTTCGGCGCCAGCACCAGCGCCGGCCGGCCTGTGCGGGCGATGACGTTGGCCATGGTGTACGTTTTTCCCGAGCCCGTCACGCCGAGCAAGGTCTGGAAAGACAGGCCGTCTTCGATGCCTTCGACGAGCTTATCGATCGCCTCGGGCTGATCGCCGGCCGGCTGAAACGGCTGGTGAAGCTCGTAAGGGCTATTGGGGTAAGTGGTGACCATCGGAATCGAGCGCGAGATTAATCGACTATTTTAGCTCAGACATCGGCCGCGGCGCACCGCCTTCGCATGAAGACAAACTTGCGCGCGGCGCGGTACGGTAAAATCAGGCATTGCCACCATCCGCCGGATGCCACCGATGAGCCTTCTCTCCGCCCGCGTTCAAGCGCTAAGACCGTCACCGACGCTCGCTGTCACGGCACAGGCGGCAAAGCTCAAGATGGAGGGAAACGACATCGTGAGCCTCGGCGCAGGCGAACCCGACTTCGATACGCCGCAGCACATCAAAGATGCGGCCATCCTTGCGATTAACAAGGGGTTCACCAAGTACACCCAGGTGGGCGGCATTCCCTCGCTGAAGGATGCCGTCATCGCCAAGTTCAAGCGCGACAACGCGCTCGAATACACCGCCCGACAAATCCTGGTTTCCGTCGGCGGCAAGCAAAGCATCTTCAACCTGTGCCAAGCGGTTGTGGATCGCGGCGACGAGGTCATCATCCCGGCGCCGTATTGGGTGTCGTATCCGGACATCGCGCTCATTTGCGAGGGAACGCCGGTCATCGTCGAAGCGGGTGTCGATCAGGGATTTCGCATCACCGCGCAGCAGCTCGAGTCGGCCATCACGCCGCGAACGAAGCTCTTTTTCATCAACAGCCCGAGCAATCCAACGGGCGCGGTCTATTCGCGTGCGGAACTGGAAGCGCTGGGCGCGGTTCTCCGCCGCCATCCGCGTATTCTCGTCGCCACCGACGACATGTACGAGCAAATCAAGCTCGAACAGTACGACTTCGTCAACATCGTCAACGCGTGTCCCGATCTTTATGACCGGACGATCGTTCTGAACGGCGTGTCGAAGGCCTATTCCATGACGGGCTGGCGTATCGGTTACTGCGGCGGTCCGCAGGCCATCGTGACTGCGATGGAAAACGTGCAATCACAGTCGACATCGAATCCAACGTCGATTTCGCAGGTTGCGGCCGAAGCGGCGCTCAACGGCGACCAGGGTTGCATCGCCCCCATGCTGCGTGCTTTCCGCGAACGCCACGACTTCGTGTGGAGCGCATTGAACGCGATGCCCGGCGTGCGTTGTATTCGCGCAGCAGGCGCATTCTATGCATACCCCTATGTCGGCGAGGCGATTGAGGCGCTGCATGCGAGCGGACGCATAGCGCAAGCCACCGACCTGGCGTTTTCGGCGTACCTCCTCGAGAAGGCGCTGGTCGCCGTGGTTCCCGGCTCCGCGTTTGGCACTGAAGGCTATGTCCGCATTTCATTTGCGACGTCGATGCAGAACCTGGAAAAGGCGATGGCGCGAATGAATGCGGCGCTGGTGCCGCAACTCGCAACGGCTTGATGCGTCGCCGGTCGATTGACGCCTCGCGTCGACGCGCGGCGCCTCCCGCTGGCTGCGATTTCTCGCTATAATTGCCTTGGTCGATGCGGGAATAGCTCAGTTGGTAGAGCGCAACCTTGCCAAGGTTGAGGTCGCGAGTTCGAGACTCGTTTCCCGCTCCAGATTTCACAAGGGGGAGCGAGTGCTCTCCCTTTTGCTTTGCGACGGCGCCGGCCCAGGCGAGCGTCGAGTCCACCCCGGCGGGGTGGCAGAGTGGTCATGCAGCGGCCTGCAAAGCCGTCTACGCCGGTTCGATTCCGACCCCCGCCTCCCTATGAAAAAGGGATTCATAGGCGGTAGTGGCGAGCGACGTTCACAGGACGTTCACACATGGCAACCATCCGCAAGTTCCCCTCCGGCAAGTTCAACGTGCGGGTTCGACGCGCCGGCCATCCTCCACTCCGCGACACCTTCGACAACAAGACCGAGGCGAAGGCCTGGGGAGCCAAGATCGAGGTCGATATCGGCGAGGGCAAGCATTACGGCTTCTCCCGGGTCCGCACGCTGGCCGACGCGGTCGACCCCTTCGTCGCCGTCAAGGCGACTATCAAGATCGTCACCGACCGGAACGGCAATTGCGCTGGTGGCGCGACCGTTTCGGCAAGAAGAAGCTGTTCCACTTCGCTGGTGACATCGTCGAGGAAGGCCACGTATTGCTCGGCGCCGAGAACATCGAGCGCAATCCCGAGAGGCCGCCGCGTTACCGATCACCGCAAACGGTCAGGCATTGCCTAATCCGGATCTTGGCCTTATCGCGTCAGGATCGCCTTAGCCAGCGGCGCACGGCAATCGGAGATCATGTACTTGCGCTGGAAGATGATCGACTTCAAGCGCGCATGCGCTTTTCTGCCGACCAGCAAGTCGGGCGAGCCGCGGGCGGTGCCGTTGCCCGACGTGATCGATTCGTTCAAGATGCGCTCCAAGGTGCGCCGCCCTCGGCGGCGACCTCGTGTTTCCATCACCGGAGGATGCGCGCGGGCGTCGATAGCCGGATCGTCGCAACCGTGCTCATCGCTCGCTAAACATGATGCGCAGGTATCCGCACGTCGCGCCCGAGCTCCTCGTCGACGCCGCGAAGCGGGCACAGCAGAATGGACATTGACCGCCATGACACGCAAACTGAAACCTGGCGGCAATGGGGCGGCCGTGATTGTTTCGCCGCGACACTTCGTGCTCGCCGAACTCGCGGGCGAGCATCGGCAGTTACCTGTTCCAACGCTTCGGGATTTGATCTACCACGCCGAGCCTGACCGCTCGAGGCGAGTCGATTCCGGCCCAACGGCTTCGCAAGCTGCATCGTGCGGGTTGGGCGGCGCGTCCTGATCGACCGCGACGCCTGTGCCTCGTTCATCGAGAAAGACCGCGCTGCGCCGCGTAGCGAACCTAATCGCCCCGCCGCGCGAGACCGCCCCGAAAACGACGAGAGCCGCGGCAGGGCGGCTCAGCGGCGCAAAACCACAGCACAGAGAGCGCTAACGATACCGTACTCACGCTTGCGTCGCAACAGTGCTTGCAATGTTTCGCATTACAGTGTAATGTGTCGCATATCAGGCGCCGATGATACGCAATTTCAAGCACAAGGGTCTGGAACGATTCTTTCGGCAGAGCGATCACCGGGCCATTCCGGCACAGAGCGGTGCGAGGATTGAGCGGATGCTTGACACCCTGGACGCCGCAACGAGGGCCGAGGAGATGGACGTGCCCGGCTATAAGTTCCACCGTCTCAAAGGCAATCGCGTCGGGTTTTGCAGCGTGTCTGTGACCGGCAACTGGCGAATTACCTTTGCCTTCGCCGGCGAGCACGCTATCGATGTCAACTTAGAGGATTATCACTGATGCGAAGCCTACGAGATCCCCGCCGCGCGCCTACGCACCCCGGCGCAGTGCTGCGCGAAGACGTGCTGCCGTCCCTTGGCATGTCGCAGACCGACCTCGCCAAGCGGCTCGATGTGTCGCGCGTAACCGTGTCCGATTTGCTGCATGAGCGGCGCGCCCTTACGCCCGAAATGGCGGCGCGGCTCGCGCGGCTGCTGCGTGGCGCACCTGAGATTTGGCTGCGCATGCAGGCCGCCCGCGACCTCTGGGAGATACAACGGGATCCGGAACGGCTCGCGGGTGTGCAACCCGTCGACAAGCGACTGCTGCGTGCCGCATAAAGGGCCGCGTAGTGAGGCGAAACGATGATGTAGCACGTGTCGCAAAGAGCCTCGGCCCCGGGGTTCGAATCAACGTGTCG
>VBCZ01000452.1 GCA_005889025.1 Betaproteobacteria bacterium | reverse complement strand
TTTCATGGAATTGATCGATAGCATCGATTGAAATTGCCTTCGAATAGAGGAGCCGAACATGGAGCATCGCCACTTGCGCTACTTCCTTGCCGTTGCGCAAACGCAGCACATGACGCAAGCCGCGGAACGCGTGCACGTCACTCAATCGACGCTATCCCATCAGATCAGCCAGCTGGAGGAGCTGCTCGGGGTGGCGCTGTTCGATCGCGTGGGGCGGGGGATTCGGCTCACTCAGGCGGGAGAGCTCTTTCGCGGATTTGCCCAGCGCTCGCTCAAGGAGATGGAGGACGCCCGCGTTGCGCTGGACGAGCTGGAAAATGTGGTGCGCGGGAGCTTGCGGCTGGGAGTGATCCATACCTACAACAGCACGCTGGTTCCACCCATTGTCGCGCAGATCCTTACGCGCCACCCGGGCGTGAAAATCAGCGTCGAAGATCTGCCCGCCAGCGCCATCGAAGAGGCGATTGCCGAAGGCGAGCTCGATCTGGGCGTGGCTTTCGCCCTCGCGGGGCCTGACATCGCGGCAGAGCCGATGTTCGAAGAGGAGCTGGTGCTGATCGTGAACAGAAAGCATCCGCTCGCCAAAAGGCGGGCGATACGATCGCAGGCGCTGAGCGAGATTCCGCTTGCGCTCCAGTCACATCGCTTCGCCACGCGTCGCTTGATCGACCAGGCCCTGGGCCCCGCTATCGCTGACAGCGTTCGGGTCGAAATGAGCTCGATCGAGTCGCTGCTCAACACCGTTCGCACCGGGCTGGTCGGCACCATCGTTTCCGAGCGCGCCTTTGGCAGCGACCCCGAGCTTTCGAAGGTGCGCATCACCCATCCCACCACGATCCGCACCGCGGCGCTGCTGTGGCATCGCGGACGCTATCGCACCCCTGCCGCGCGTGAGTTTGCGGCGTTGTTTCGAGGTGCGTACCAAAACAGGGCTCCTCGCGAGCGCACTGGCCGCGTTCTTTAAGAACGCTCAGTGCGAATGAATTCGCACCTACGGCAACGTCGGCCGGTCCGCAAGCACGCGTGTCCCGCGTCTACCGCGGCATCGACGCCACTTCGCGGTCCCACTTCTCCAGGAGGCGCTTGCGCTCCGCGGCGCTGCCGTATTTGGCGAAGTCGTAGCTGATGAGCTTGATCTCGTCCAGCTTGGGCGCGTTGGGCGGCGGGAGCACCGACTTGTTCGACGGCGTCTGGAAATTGCCGGTTTCGCCGCCGATGCGCTGCGCCTCCGGGGTGAGCGCCCAGTCGTAGAATTTCTTGGCGCTGTCGAGATTGCGCGCGCCTTTGATGATGCTCATCGAGCCGATTTCGTATCCGGTTCCCTCGCATGGAACGACCAGCTTGACTGGGAATCCGTTGGCGATCTCGGTCGCGCCATCGTGCAGGAAGGTCACGCCGATGCCGGTTTCACCGCGACCGACCGCACGAATCGGTCCCACCCCGTTGCGCGGATAGCTGTTGGTGTTCTTGTGCATGCCCTTGAGCAGCTCGAAAGCCTTGTCCTCGCCGAACACCTGGACGAACGTGGCGAGGGTCGCGTACGCGGTGCCCGACGCGTTCGGATTGGCGATCTGGACCTCATCCCGATAGATCGGATTGGCGAGATCCGCCCAGCACTTGGGCGGCGGCAGCTTTTTCTTGGCCAGCAGCTCGGGGTTGTAGCCGATGCCCAGCGCTCCGGTATACACGCCAACCGTGCGGTACCTGGATTGCTCCGCCTGACGCACCGCCCAGTCATGAAGCTGCGGCAGCATCGGCGATTTGTATTCCTCGGAAAGCCCCATCTCGGCGGCTTGCAGATGCGGATCGCGCGGCCCGGTGTACCAGATATCGACTTTCGGGTTCGTACGCTCCGCTGCGACCTGCGCCATCGCTTCGCCCGCGGATTTTTGGGTCAGTGAAACCTTGATGCCGGTCTCCTTCTGAAACCGGTTAGCCACCGCTTCGCACCAGGGCAGCTGCACGCTGCAAATCATGTTGAGCTGTCCTTGCGCGGTGGCAGCACCTGTCCAGAACGCAAAGGCAAGCACGAGCAGTTTGGCAATGCCAGGCCGCATGAGATCCTCCTTATGGTG
>VBCZ01000089.1:3443-6812 GCA_005889025.1 Betaproteobacteria bacterium | reverse complement strand
AGCAGGTTAGACAGTTTGGGTTGAGGCATGTGCAGCAACGCCGCGGCTTGGGTAATGCCTTTCCGTTTGATGATCTCGGCAATCTTGGCCACGAGCTGTGCTTTGATCAACATCTCGTCGGCATCGCCGTAACTGAGATCGGCATAAACGTTACCGGTGCCCATCGCTACATCCGCGTCGCGCGCTTTGCGTTTGCTCATCTTGCAAGCTTTGTTACGACCTGCCGATCATTATGGTCAGGTGGGAAGGAAAAAGGAACGCCCAAGGTTTCCCAGGTTCGATCCGACGTCATGTAGCTGCGACCCTTTGACGCGGACGCAGCGCTTTGGCAATGGCGAGCGTTTAGGTGGAGCATGAGGCGTTCGCCAGGAGGCAGGTGCGGCGATTGTGAATGGAGAGCCTGTCACGGAGAATCATCAAGCACTCCCGTAAAGATTTCGCGTCAATAGGGGCACATTATGCTCATCGGACAGCACACACCCGCTCGCTGCAATGGTCATTGTCCCCAAGCCTCGACTTCGGTGATGCGGGAATACGCACCGAGCGCGTTGGTGATGTTGATGCGAATGCGATCGGTGGTATAGGCCGCGAAATTGACGGTCCGCTTGACCAGGTTGTTGCCGCTGACCGTCCCCAGGATGACCCAAGCCGTGCCGTTCCAGCCCTGCACGGTGAAGTCAGTCAATCCCCATTGGGTGAATGTCATGGTGTCGGTCGGTTCGACTGGATTCGCCCAATAATCCTGCACCGTATAGACGACGACGTGATCGATAGTCTTCGACCCGGCGAAGTTGATCTGTACCCAATCGGGGAAGGTGTTGAGCGTCCCATCGGCCCAGCCACCACCATTGCCCCAGTTGGCGCCGGCACGTTCGTTGTTGTTGATCGGACTCACCGGGAAGGCAGCGCTATAAGCGCTCGACGCACTCGCCACACCGCCGGCAGTCGCCATCGCCACGTTACTGGACGGCATGAAATGATGCACCGTCGTCGAAGCCGGATCGAAAGCCCAGAAATCGTCTCCGGAAGGATTCATCGCGTAGATCGTCGTACTGAAGGGCAACGCGCCCAGCAGCAAGCCGGTATGCGCGTCGTAATATTTGCCGTTACCATGTGCGACGCTGCCGTTTGCCGCATAGATCCGCTCGGGAAATACGCGCACGTTATGCGTGACGTCGAGCGGATCGACTTGAAGCGCGCCATAGTAGAACGCGCTGCCATCGGTTGCCAGCACCACGGTCCCCCCATACCCCTGTGCAGAGCCGTAGATGCCCGATCCCTCCTGCTTCACAAACTCATTGTTGGCAATTCTGAACGCCTGAATTTCCTGTGAGCTCAAGCCAGCGTTTCCGTGCAAAAGGCGTCCCGTGCGGATGTCGTAGCGAAAATCGCCGAAGTACACGCTGGCGTAATAGCCAGGCCCCCAATAACCGCTCGCCGTGTTAAGAGGAACCAGTGCCGTACCGCCGCCCCAGGCATTGTTCGTAAACGTCACCCACTGATCGATCGACTTTAGAATTACCTGCGTGTCGGACACCGCTTGGACGTTGCCCGCGATGTAGGCTGTTCGCAAGTCCCAAGTCATGCTGGTCAGATCGAGACGATGAACGTAGCTGGTACTCGAAGGTGTCCCATAACCAATATTCTCGCCGCCATAGTCCGCGCCAAATACATACCGTCCGCTGGGCGAAAGCGTCATATCGGTGAACCGCGTATTTGCGAGCCGCGTCGTCGGTTCCCCGCTCTCGATGTCTATCGCGACGATTGCGCTCGCAGCATTCTTCAGAACTAGTGCATCCATTGTTGGCGAGTAAATCATCATCGTCGCGTTCGTCGGCGCAGCAAAGGAGTCGACCTCGGTGTACGTCAGGGCAGCCGCGTCGCGCGGGAGAAATGCGCAGATGCCGCAGATCGAACCGATTGTCAGCACGCGCAATAGTAGGTGCATTTCGAATCTCCCCTTCGATCAAATTTCATTGTCGTCATTGCGCCAACCGTCGCGAGCCACGCAAGCAATCGTAATGGCGGGTCGACGAATGCCACCGCTTCGCGCAACGCTCGCGCATTTCTGCTGCTAACGATAGTAACAGCGTGCCGCAGTCACCTACACGAATAATTCCATGACACGCAGCACCGAGCGCGACCCTTCGAGTCCCTTTGTACAGGAGTGGCGGATCTGTTGTGTTGATATGGATTGGGTGAGGCAGCCCGTAGTCGTAGTTCAATTCGGGTGCTTCGGTTGACGAGCGCGACGTCCCCGCCTAGTGCCCAACAGGCGTCCCCAGCCGGCCGATCGGGATTCCAAGACCACTCTTCTCGACACTCGTCCGCTATGACAACGATCTGCGGCACGTATGGGCAACATGGCACGTACAGAAAGGCACGCCGCTGTATGGCACAGAGGTGAAAGCGAGTTAGGAGTTGCTAACTCTTAGAACCGCGTGGGGATTGGTGCCGGCAGTAGGAATCGAACCCACGACCAACGGTTTACAAAACCGCTGCTCTACCAACTGAGCTATGCCGGCCTGCCGCGCAACTGCGAGCTATTTTACAACTTGCAGATGCTTCGGCCGGCCCCGCGGCTTGGCGTCGGAGGGCGACGTCGGAGCATTAGGCTGAGGCGCTGTTGCGGCATCCAGCGACGCAACGGGATCGGTGGGCACGGTAAACGCAAAGCCGTAACCGGACTCCTTGGCGAACACGCCCGCGACCGCAGCGACCGGGACCGCGACTTCCTGCGATGAGCCGCTGAACCTGGCCGTGAACTGCACCCATTCGTTGTCGATGGTGAGCTTGCGTGTCGCGCCGCGGCTGATGTTGAGCACGATTTCGCCGTTCTTGACAAAAGCGGGCGGGACGCGCGTGCGCGAGTTGACCTTGACGGCGATATACGGCGTCAGTCCGTTGTCGGCACACCATTCGCAGATGGCCCGGATGAGATAGGGCTTGGCGGATTGCTCGGACATGAGCAAAGGATACTACACACGGAAAGGACTAGAAATCACCTGTGCGCGAACGCCAGATCGGCGGCGCTTCTTTTGACATGGACGGAGATTGTTCGGGTAGGCGTCGGGCGACTCACCTGGGACTTATCGCGGCGAAGGCAATGGCGCGATCTGCTTCAAATGCCTGCTACACATTGCAGTATGCAATCTTCGTCCGCACTCGATCACTGGATCTCTGCCGGAGCCTGCCCCTGAGTTGGACGGAGGATGAACTCACTTCGTTGTCCCGGCGAAGGCCGGGACCCAAGGTTGTCGCGCCCACGCAACCGCAAATCAACTTGGATCTCGGGCCTCGCTCGCGCTCGTCCGGGATGACGAAGCCGTTTTCCGATCGCTGCGACCCTGCGGGTCTGGCTCTCGGACG
>VBCZ01000089.1:0-3394 GCA_005889025.1 Betaproteobacteria bacterium | reverse complement strand
CGCCTCTATGAAAGCCGGGCGGGAAAAGAGCCTCTCCGCATACTTCATCAGCGGCGCAGCCGGCTTCGGCAACTGGACTCCATAGTAGTCGAGGCGCCAAAGGAGCGGCGTGATGGCAACGTCGAGCATCGAGAAGTCCTCGCCCAGCATGTACTTGTGCTTGGCGAACACCGGCGCGATCTGCATCAGGCTGTCGCGCACCAGTCCGCGCGCCTTGTCGAGCTGCTTTTGATTGTTGCCTTCCAGCGTATCGATATGCGAGAACAGCTCTTTTTCGAATCGATGCAAAAAAAGCCTCGCCCGTGCCCGCATCACGGGGTCGGCAGGCATGAGCTGCGGGTGCGGAAACCGCTCGTCGATATACTCGTTGATGATGTTCGACTCGTGGAGCACGAGATCGCGCTCAACCAGCACCGGCACCTGGTTGTACGGGTTCATCACCGCCAGATCTTCCGGTTTGTGGTCGAGATCGACGTCGATGATCTGAAAGTCCATGCCCTTCTCGTGCAGCACGATACGGCAGCGTTGGCTGAACGGGTCGGTGGTCCCGGAGTAGAGGGTCATCATGATTCTGTTCTCCCAAGGCGGGCAAGCTGGCGGCCGCGCCAATACGAGCGCCGGAGCGTTTGCCCTCTCGCGCTGCGATTACGGTGTCAGTGGATGTCTTTCCAGTAGCTGCGCTTGAGCGCGTACACGAGCGCAAACAACAGTCCGAGATAGATCATCACGACGATGCCGATCATGATCCGATCGTTGCGCACGGGCTCGGCGATGTAGTCGAGGAAGTTGACGAGATCGGCGACGAAGGCCTTGTACTCGATAGCCGACATTTCCCCCGGTGTATCCTGCGCCAGTGTCTTGACGGTCCATTTGCCATCGGCCACAGGCTCGGCCAACGCGAGCCCCCTAGCCGCGATCGCGCCCGCTTCGGCCTTTTCTTGGTCTTCGTACTCGGTTTTGACGAGCTTTTGTGCACCAGACAAGTGCCACAGGACATGCGGCATGACGACGTTGGGAAAGACGAGGTTGTTCCATCCCGTGACCGATTTTTCGTCGCGATAGAAGCCGACGAGATAGCTATACAGCCAATCCGCGCCGCGCACCCGGGCTTCCACCGACAGGTCGGGCGGAGGCGTGCCGAACCACGCAGCGGCATCGGCCTTGCTCATCGCGGCGGTCATCGTCGATCCGATCTTGTCCGTCGGGAACATGAGATTGTCCCTGATCTGATCCTCGGTCAGACCCAGATCGGTAAGCCGGTTGTAGCGCATGTACTGAGCGCCGTGGCAGTTCAGGCAGTAATTGACGAAGTTGCGCGCGCCGCGCTGCAGCGAGTCGACGTCGAGGCGGCGCACCGGCGCCGGATCCAGCCGAACTCCCGATTCGTTCGCCGATGCGCATCCTGTCGCAGCGATCAGCGCGGCTGCGAGCAGGCTGGCAACGACGTTCATCATCACGTCAGCCTGACCGGCACCGGCTTGGTCGTGTCGCGCGCGGTATACCACGGCATGAGGATGAAAAAGAGGAAGTAGACGATGGTGAGCACGCGCGCAGCGACGGTCGCGCGGTCGGCATGACCCAGCATGCTGCCGAACTGGCCCCATATCGTGATCGGGACGGTGCCCAGATAGCCGAGAATCAGGAAGCTCACCACAAAAGCGGCGAGCCATGCCTTGTAGCCGATGCCGCGATACCGGATCGACTTGACTCTGCCGCGGTCGAGCCATGGAAGAAAAAACAGAATAACCACTGCGGCGCCCATGACCAGCACGCCCCAGAACTGCGAGTTCAGGAACGAAGGAACGGCGCGCAGCATCGCGTAATACGGCGTGAAATACCACACCGGCGCGATGTGCTCGGGGGTTTGCAACGGATTGGCGGGGATGAAGTTGTTCGCTTCCAGGAAGTAGCCGCCGACATCGGGCCAGAAGAAAACGGCCATCGAAAAAAACGCCAGGAAAACCACGACGCCGACAAGATCCTTCACCGTGTAGTACGGGTGAAAAGGAATCCCGTCGACCGGATGTCCGGTAGTCGGATCCTTTAGATCCTTGATCTCTATGCCGTCGGGGTTGTTCGACCCCACATCGTGCAGGGCCATCAGATGCACGACGACGAGGATCAGCAGCACCAGCGGGACGGCCGCGACATGAAACGCAAAAAAACGGTTCAGCGTGACGTCCGAAATCGTGTAGTCGCCGCGGATCCATGTGCCGAGATCGTCGCCGATCACCGGCACCGCCGAAAACAGGTTCACGATGACTTGCGCGCCCCAATAAGACATCTGGCCCCATGGCAGGAGATAGCCGAAAAAGGCTTCCGCCATCAGCGCCAGATAGATGAAGCAGCCGACGATCCATAGGAGCTCTCGCGGCTCGCGGCTTGCGATAGCTGCCGTAGAGGAGCGCGCGGAACATGTGAAGATAGACGACGAAGAAGAACGCCGACGCCCCCGTCGAGTGCATGTAGCGGATGAGCCAGCCGCCCGAGACGTCGCGCATGATGTACTCGACCGACTCGAACGCTTTTGTTGCGTCGGGCTTGTAGCTCATCGTGAGAAAAATGCCCGTCACCAATTGCATCACGAGCACGACGAGCGCGAGCGAGCCGAAGTAGTACCAGAAATTGAAGTTTTTCGGCGCGTAGTACTCGGAGACCTGCGATTTCCAGAGATCGCTCAGCGGAAAGCGGTCGTCGATCCAGTTCAGGAGTCTTTGCATCTGTTAGCTTTCGCTCACGCCTTCTTGATGTCGTCTTCGCCGATCACGATCCGGGTTTCGGAAAGGAACTTGTATGGCGGGATATACAGATTGGTCGGGGCGGGCACACTTCTGTACACGCGGCCGGCGAGATCGAATTTGGATTGATGGCAGGGACAGAAAAAACCTCCCAGCCAGTCGGGACCGAGATCCCCCGGCGCGACTTCCGGCCGAAACGTGGGAGAACCGCCGAGGTGGGTGCAGATACCGACGGCAACGAAGATCTCGGGCTTGATCGAGCGCGCCTCGTTCTTCGCATAAGAAGGCTGGTGGTCGACGTCGGACTTGGGATCGGCGACCTTGTCGTCGAGCTTGGGCAGCGTCGCCAGCATTTCCTTGGTGCGATGGATCACCCACACCACCTTGCCGCGCCATTCGACGTTGATCTTCTGTCCGAGCTCGAGCTTGCCGATATCCACGTCGACGGGGGCGCCCGCCGCCTTGGCGCGCTCGCTCGGCCAGAAACTCATCGCAAAGGGAACGGCCGCCGCGACGACGCCAATGCCGCCGACGACCGACGTCGCCCCGATCAGGAACCGGCGCTTCTTATTGTTGAGCCCCGCATCTTCTGCCATGTCCCCCGGTCCTTCGGCGCACGCCCCCAAACCGCGGGATTATAAATGATTTGTCGCCTT
>VBCZ01000088.1:10073-10753 GCA_005889025.1 Betaproteobacteria bacterium | reverse complement strand
GCGATCTCGTGTTGACGTGCACCGGCGATCTTTCGCGCAACCGACGGGTCGGGCTCGAGCTCGCCAAGGGCAGGCCGCTCGAGGCGATCCTGGCCGGGCTTGGCCACGTTGCAGAAGGCGTGGACGCAGCACGGGCAACACGGCTGCTGTGTTCGGCGCTAAGCGTCGACATGCCGATCTGTGCTGCGGTGTACGGCGTGTTATATGAAAAGCTGCCGCCCAAGCGCGCGGTTGAAGGACTCCTTGCGCGCGAGCCCGGGCCCGAATTTCAGTAAGAGGCGATAGAAAACCCCGCCCCGTCGCCGGTCTCTAAACTGCTTCCGCGAAGCCTGCCTGGCGCCACGCCTCGTAGACCGTCACCGCAACCGCATTGGAAAGGTTGAGGCTGCGTAACGCGGGCCGCATCGGAATGCGAAGCCGAGCATCCTGCGCAAAATCGGCCAGCACATCCTGCGCCAGACCCGCGGTCTCGGATCCGAACACAAACGCGTCGTCCGCGCCGAGCGCGCAGTCGAACAGCGATCGGGTGGCGCGGGTCGTAAGCGCGTATCGTCGCCGCGTTCCGAGCGCCGCTCGGCAATGAGCCCAGTCCGCATGCACAATTAGCCGGGCGTATTCGTGATAGTCGAGCCCGGCGCGTTTGAGCTCACGGTCGTCCAACTTGAATCCCAGAGGTTCGA
>VBCZ01000088.1:0-10001 GCA_005889025.1 Betaproteobacteria bacterium | reverse complement strand
GTGGCGAGATCCTCTCGTCAGGCTGCGGGCGGCAGCGTCCGGGCCACGACCCAGTTCTCGACACGCGACGCTCCGCGACCTTTGAGTGTCTTGGCGAATTCGGCCAGCGACGCCCCCGTGGTCATGACGTCGTCGATCACTGCGACGGCAAGCCCCGACAGGTCGACGTCGCATTCAAACGCCCCGCGCACATTGCGGGCTCGCTCGTTCCATGGCAGCGCTGCTTGCGGCGGCGATGCGCGCACCCGCCGGATCCCCCGGCTCACCACGGCCATGCCGGTTTGCGAGGCGATGACACGCACGATCTCCGTGGCCTGATTGTATCCGCGCTCACGCTGTCGTTCGGCCGAAAGCGGCAAGGCGATCAAGCGTGTGACGTGTGACGTTGGCCGCTTCTCGCGCGCAGCAAGAATCGACCGGGCGCACCATTCGGCGAGTGGAAGGCGGCCCTGATACTTGAATGCATGGATCAACCGGTCGACCGGAAAAGCATAGACGAAAGCCGAGATCGTCGCGTCGAAGGGGGGAGGATGCGCGAGACAGCGGCCGCAGGTCATCGAGGACGGTGTAGGGAGCGCGCACACGGGACAGGAAGTGCGCTGTGCCGGCAGGGCCCGCGCGCACTCGGCACATACCAGGTCGGCCGCAGACGCGGACGCGCAAAGCTCGCAGCGCTGGGGCAGCGCGAGACGCGCGGCCTCGATCGCGCCACGGCGTACGTTGTCAAATGCACTCGCCAGAAAATTTGACAAGTCGACCTCCCTCCTCGACACTCGTGCCCATTGTAACCATCGCGTGGCGGGTGTGCAGCCCTTCGTCATATCGCGAGAGAAAATGCGCGCGAAAGCGCCGGCGTCGTGGAGCGTTGCAGGCGTCGAGGCCCTGCTCGCGCTGCCGATGAGCGACCTGCTTCTGAAGGCGCAGCAGACGCACCGCGCGCATCACCGGCCGAATACCGTGCAGCTTTCGACGCTGCTGTCGATCAAGACCGGCGGCTGTCCGGAGGATTGCGCGTACTGTCCGCAAGCCGCGCGTTATCACACCGGCGTCATCAATGAAGACCTGCTGCCGCTGGCCGACGTCCTGGCGGCGGCTGCGGCCGCGAAGGCCGCAGGAGCAACGCGATTTTGCATGGGCGCGGCGTGGCGCGGCCCACGCGACCGCGATCTCGAGCCGGTATTGGCGATGGTCGAGGGAATCAAGGCGATGGGACTCGAGACCTGCGCGACGCTCGGCATGTTGAAGCCGGGTCAGGCCGAGCGCCTGAAATGCGCAGGGCTCGACTACTACAATCACAATCTCGACACGTCGCCTGAGTTTTACGGCGACATCATTACGACTCGCGACTATCGGGATCGGCTCGAAACGCTCGAACGCGTGCGCGGCGCAGGTGTGCGCGTGTGCTGCGGCGGCATCGTCGGCATGGGCGAGTCGCGCACTGCGCGCGCCGGATTGATCGCGCAGCTCGCCAACCTCGACCCCTATCCTGAATCCGTGCCGATCAACAGCCTGGTTCAGGTGGAGGGCACACCGCTGTTCGAGCAGTTTCGCGGCAAGGCGGCCATCGATCCTTTTGAATTTGTTCGCACCATCGCAGCGGCGCGGATCACCATGCCCAAGGCGATGGTTCGTCTCTCGGCTGGCCGCCGCGAGCTCGGAGACGGGATCCAGGCGCTGTGTTTTTTTGCCGGCGCCAACTCGATTTTCTACGGCGACAAGCTGCTCACGACCGGCAACCCCGACGTCGATTCGGACCGCGATCTCTTCGTCCGGCTCGGCTTGAACCCGGACGCCTGAAGCATCGCCCGTTTCCATCTTCGCGTTTGGCGATGTCGCAACTGACGACAGAGCTCGACGCCACCCTCGCCGCCCGCGCAGCTTGCGGGCTGTCCAGAGTGCGACGCATTGTCGAAGCGCGCGATGCTCCGCGCTGCCGTGTCGACGGACGCGAGATGCTGCACTTCGGCAGCAACGATTACCTTGCGCTGGCGCAGCACCCGCGTCTGGTCGAAGCCGTGTGCGAAGGCGCCGTTCGGTACGGGGTCGGCGCCGGCGCCTCGCACTTGATATCGGGACACTTTCAGCCGCACGAGTCGATCGAACGCGAGCTTGGCCGCTGGATCGCGCCGTGCCGCGGTGCGCGGGCGCTGCTGTTCTCCTCGGGTTATCTCGCGAACCTCGCGATCGTCACGGCGCTGGCTGCGCGCAACGACACCGTGTTCGCCGACAGGCTCAATCACGCCTGTCTCAACGACGCGGCGCTCCTTTCCCGCGCCGCTTTCGTTCGCTATCCGCACGTGGATATCGATGCGCTGGATCGCCGTCTCGCCGCGAGCCGCGCGAGGCGCAAGCTCATCGCAACCGATGCCGTCTTCAGCATGGATGGCGACATCGCGCCACTGCCACTCCTGCTAGAGCTTGCCGATGCGCATGATGCCTGGCTGGTCATCGATGACGCGCATGGCTTCGGGGTCCTTGGCGACCGGCATCTCTGCGGCCGCGGCGCTCTGGCGCACTTCGGGATGAGCTCCGCGCGCATCGTCTACATGGCGACGCTGGGCAAGGCCGCCGGCGTCGCCGGCGCGTTTGTCGCAGCGCACTCTTCAGCCATCGACATGCTGATCCAGACCGCGCGAAGCTACATGTTCACGACCGCCTCGCCGCCCATGCTCGCGTGCGCAATCGAGGCAAGCATCGCACTCATCAAACGCGAAACGGCGCGGCGCGCGCAGCTCTCGGTGCTCATCGATCGGTGGCGCATCGCGGCGCAATCGCTGCCGTGGAGACTGTTGCCCTCGGAAACCGCGATTCAACCGCTGGTGATCGGTGGCAACGAGGACGCGCTGCGAGTGAGCGCCGCGCTGTGGGACCGCGGCATCTGGGTTCCTGCCATACGCCCGCCGACCGTGCCGCGAGGCAGCGCGCGGCTGCGCATCACGCTGACGGCCGCGCATACGACGGACGACGTCGAGACGCTCGCCGAGGCGTTGCGCGACATCGCCGCGGAATGACGCCATGTCGCAGGCAAGCATCGCGTCGCAAGAGCTCTATGTCGAAAGCGTGGGCGCGGGTCCTCCTCTGGTGCTGCTGCATGGTTGGGCGCTGCATTCGGGCCTGTGGATGCCCGTGCTCTCGCGCCTTGCCGAGCGGTTTCGAGTGCTTGGACGTGCTCGATGGAGCTTGAGACGCTGCGTTGTTTCGGCGATGAGCTTGACAGCGACTATGAGGCCACGCTGAAGCGTTTTGTCGCGCTGCAGGTGCGCGGTTCGGCCAATGCGCGCGCGACGCTCGGCCAATTGCGTTCGCACCTTTTCGCACGCGGATGGCCGGCGCGCGAGACGCTCCGCGCGGCGCTCGCGCTGATCGAGCAAACCGACCTTCGAGCCGTCG
Organism: Betaproteobacteria bacterium; assembly: GCA_005889025.1. GTDB lineage: Bacteria > Pseudomonadota > Gammaproteobacteria > Burkholderiales > Casimicrobiaceae > PALSA-1003. Next base: position 6,611 of record VBCZ01000088.1, on the reverse strand, counting down.
TGCCCTCGATCACTCAACCTTCTCTGGTGATCGCGGGCGAGCGCGACACGCTTGCGCCTGCCGCCGCCGGAGCCTGGCTTGCCGACGCGCTCCCCGCCGGCAGCTACGCGCTCATCGCGAGCGCCGCGCATGCGCCCTTCTTGTCGCATCCGGATGAATTTTTCGAAGCGCTCGAGGGCTTCGTCGATGGCCGCTGATCGCGACCCTCATCGGCTTGACGCAATGGAAGTCAGACGCGCGTTCGAGCGCGCCGCCACGACCTACGATGACGCCGCGGTTCTCCAGCGGGAGATCGGAGCGCGCATGGCGGAACGGCTTGGATTCGTGAAACTGGACGTGTCGATGATCCTGGACGCGGGATGCGGGACCGGCATCGCGTTGGGCGAGCTCGCCGCGCGATACCCGGATGCCTCGGTCTTCGGTGTCGACCTCGCGTATGCGATGACGCGGGCCGCGCAAAAGCGTTGCGCATCCGCCGCGCCCGCGGCGAGAGGTCTGCTCGGCCGCTTGCTGGGGTCGCTTGCCCCCTCGCCTGGCGATGCGCCGCGGCTCATCTGCGGCGACATCGTCCATCTACCCCTGCGGTCGGGCGCGTTCGATCTGGTGTGGAGCAACCTCACCTTGCAATGGATCAATGAGCCGGAACAGGCGATCGCCGATGTTCACCGCGTGCTTCGCGTGGGCGGTCTGTTTTCGTTCACGACGTTCGGGCCCGATACCTTGAAAGAGCTGCGCGCGGCATTTGCAGCGGCCGACGGCGCGCCGCACGTCAGCCGTTTCGTCGACATGCACGACATCGGAGACATGCTCGTGCAAGCAGGATTCGCCGATCCCGTCATGGATATGGAGACGATCACGCTCACTTACGCCGATGCCGCCTCGATGATGCATGATCTGAAGGCGCTGGGCGCCCACAACGCCACGTCTGGACGACTGCGCGGGCTGACGGGCCGCGGAAGGTGGCAGCGCATGCTCACCGCGCTCGAGGCAAACCGCCGCGATGGACGCCTTCCGGCAAGCTTTGAGGTCGTCTACGGCCACGCCTGGAAGCCCGAACCGCGTATCTCCGCGGATGGCCGGGCCATCGTTCGCATCGAGCGATCGCGCAAGCCATGACGGTGCGACAAGGCCGGGATCCCGCGCGTGGTCGGATCGGCGCAGGCGTTTTGCGGTGGTGTCGGCGGGTCGTTCGATCGGCATGACTCGCGGAATCTTTATCACCGCGACCGACACCGGCGTCGGCAAGACCGTCGTCGCCTGCGCGATCCTGCGCGTGCTGACCCGCGCGGGCATGCGCGCGGTCGGGATGAAGCCGGTGGCGTCGGGAATCGCCGCCGGCGCGGCATGCAACGCGGACGTCGACGCGCTCGCCGCGGCAGGCAACGTGAGCGTGGAGCGCTCGCTTGCCAATCCCTATGCCTTCGCGCCCGCCATCTCGCCGCATCTCGCCTCGCGCCGCTCCGGCACGAACATCGATCTCCAACGCATCGCGGCGGCGTATCGCGAGCTCGCCGCGCGGGCGGAGCGCGTCGTGGTCGAAGGCGCGGGCGGCGCACTGGCTCCGCTGGATGAGCGGCTCGACATGCTCGACATCGCGCGTGCGCTGTCTATTCCCGTGTTGCTCGTCGTGGGCCTGCGGCTGGGTTGCATCAATCACGCCTTGCTCTCCGCGCACGCCATTCGCGCACGCGGCCTCGTGCTCGCGGGATGGGTCGCCAACAGCATCGATCCCGCGATGGAAGCTCGAGAAGACAACATCTCCACGCTCGAAAAGCGGCTGCCGGCGCGGCGCGTTGCGACGCTTGCGTGGGAGCGTGCGAATACCCCCGAATGGAACGGAAGCGACGCCTTGGTGCATCTTTTCGCTGCGCGCTGATCCATGCTAAGATCGATTCGATTTTGCTTTAGCTTCATTCACGTTTCTCGCCGATTGGAATCCACCCCTGCGACCTCGAGCGTCGCCGCGTGGCCGCCGATTGCCCAAGCGGAGTTCTGTGTGGTTTCACGGCGCAACGATTCGCTGGGACCGCGGGCGCGATGGACGCTGTTCGCGTCGCTTTGCGCAGTGTCTTTCGGGCTGGCGCTCGGATTCGCCGCGCTCGGCGCCTGGATGGTGCTGCCGTATTCGGCCGCGGGGATGGGCTTGCTTTACGGAGCGTGGCGGTGGTTCGAGCGCCACACCGGTGATTGGGAGCGCGTCACTGTCACCGGTGATCGCGTGCTTGTGGAGCGGGAGAGCGGCGACGCGCGAACGCGGCGCGAATTCAATCGCTGTTGGACCCGGCTCGAGGTCGAGGACGGCGCTCCGGTGCGCGCTTCACGGCTTGCGCTGCGCTCCGAAGGCGAGTCGATCCGTTTCGGCGACGCCTTGCCGGTTCACGAACTCAATAGGATAGCGAGAGAATTGCGGCGCGTACTCGCCAGACGCTAGCCGGCAGGGCTAAAGTCGACGATGTGCGACGGGCCTCGCCGCAAGATCGTCAGAGAAACCAGTTTTCGGGGATGGCATGGATCGCGCGAATACGAAGACGCGGATGAGGACGGCGCGCCGCTTTGCGAAAGCGGGCTGCTGGGTCGCGTCGATTGCGTTCATGCTCGCGGCGGATCCGTCACTCGCCGCATTGGTATACAACTTGCAGACGCCGGTCACGCCCATCGGCGAGCAGATTTTCGACCTCCACACCTACATCCTGTGGATCTGCGTCGTCATCTTCGTCTGCGTGTTCTCGGTCATGTTCTATTCGATTTTTGCACATCGCAAATCAAAGGGACACCAGGCGGCGCAGTTTCACGAGAACACGCTAGTTGAAGTCGTCTGGACCGTGATCCCGTTCCTGATCCTGCTGTTCATGGCGATTCCCGCGACCGAGACCGTTCTCGCGATGAAAGATACCTCGGTCCCGGACGTGACCATCAAAGTCACGGGATACCAGTGGAAGTGGGGCTACGATTATCTCGATGAAGGCTTCGGCTTCGTCAGCAACCTGGCTACGCCCTACGCACAGATCTACAACCAGGAGGCGAAGGGCGAGCACTACTTGCTCGACGTCGACCAGCCCTTGGTCGTTCCTGCAGGCAAGAAAGTGCGAGTGTTGATCACGGCAGGCGATGTGATCCATTCGTGGTGGGTGCCTGCGTTCGGCGTCAAGCAGGATGCGATCCCCGGCTTCGTCCGCGATTCCTGGTTCAAGGCCGAAAAGCCCGGCATCTACCGCGGGCAATGCGCGGAGCTGTGCGGGAAAGAGCACGGCTTCATGCCCGTGGTGGTCGAGGTCAAGTCCCAGGAGGACTACTCGAAATGGGCGAGCGAACAGAAGAAGAAGTCCGCGCCGGCCGCCGATGACCCGAACAAGGTCTGGGACGCGAAGGAGCTTGCGGCACGGGGCGAAAAAGTCTATGCCGCGAACTGCCTCGCGTGCCACCAGGCCGACGGCAAGGGCGTGCCACCCGCCTTTCCGCCGCTCGATGGTTCGAAGGTCGCGACCGGCCCGGTGGCCGCGCATCTCGACGTGGTCCTGAACGGCGTGGTGAAGAACGGCCAGCCGACCGCTATGGTTGCGTGGAAAAACACGCTGTCGCCGACCGACATCGCCGCGGTCGTCACTTACGAGCGTAACGCGTGGGGCAACCACGTGGGTGACGCGGTGCAGCCGGCACAAGTCGCGTCGGCGAAGAGATAGTCCGAGGAGCGCCGAACGTGAGCAGCATTCCGCACCATCAGGGTCCCGGCCATGCCATCGATGATGCCCATGCGCACGACGAGCACGCGCACCACCCCGGCGGGATCATGCGCTGGATCACGACGACCAATCATAAGGACATCGGAACGCTGTACCTGTGGTTCTCGTTCATCATGTTCATTGCCGGCGGATGCCTTGCGCTCACCATCCGCACCGAGTTGTTCCATCCCGGGCTGCAGATCGTCGATCCCGAGTTCTTCAACTCGCTCACCACGCTGCACGGCCTGATCATGATCTTCGGCGCGATCATGCCGGCCGCGGTCGGATTCGCCAACTGGCAGGTCCCGCTGATGATCGGCGCGCCCGACATGGCTTTCGCGCGCATGAACAACTGGAGTTTCTGGCTGCTGCCCTTCGCCGCGGTGCTTCTGTTCGCGTCGTTCTTCGTCCCTGGCGGCGCGGCGGCCGGCGGCTGGACGCTCTACGCGCCGCTTTCGGTACAGGCCGGGATGGGCATGGACCTGACGATCTTCGCCATCCACATCATGGGCGCGTCGTCGATCATGGGATCGATCAACATCATCACGACGATCCTCAACCTGCGCGCGCCCGGCATGACGATGATGAAAATGCCGCTGTTCGTGTGGACATGGCTGATTACCGCTTACCTGCTGATCGCGGTGATGCCGGTGCTCGCGGGTGCGGTCACGATGCTTCTTACCGACCGTCATTTCGGCACCAGCTTCTTCAACGCAGCGGGCGGCGGCGACCCGGTGATGTTCCAGCACATCTTCTGGTTCTTCGGCCACCCCGAGGTCTACATCATGATCCTGCCGTCGTTCGGGATCGTGTCGACCATCCTTCCGGCGTTCTCGCGCAAGCCGCTGTTTGGCTACGCTTCGATGGTGTACGCGACGTCTTCGATCGCGATACTCTCCTTCATCGTCTGGGCGCACCACATGTTCACCGTCGGAATGCCGGCGGCCGGACAGCTGTTTTTCATGTACGCGACCATGCTGATCGCTGTGCCCACCGGCGTGAAAGTCTTCAACTGGGTCACCACCATGTGGAAGGGATCGATGACCTTCGAAACGCCGATGCTGTTCGCGATCGGCTTCATCTTCCTCTTCACCATGGGCGGCTTCACCGGGCTCGTGCTGGCGATCACACCCGTCGACATCCAGCTTCAGGATACGTATTACGTTGTCGCCCACTTCCACTACGTGCTCGTCGCGGGATCGTTGTTCGCGTTCTTCGGCGGCGTCTATTACTGGCTGCCGAAATGGTCCGGTCGGATGTACAACGAAAAACTCGGCGAATGGCACTTCTGGCTGACGATGATTTTTTTCAACGTGACCTTCTTCCCGATGCACTTCCTGGGCCTTGCCGGCATGCCGCGCCGCGTTCCCGACTATGCGACGCAATTCACGGATTGGAACATGGTCGCGACGATCGGCGCCTACGGCTTCGGCTTGTCGCAACTGCTGTTCTTCTACATTGTCCTAAGCTGCATCCGCAGCGGCCCGCCGGCGCCCGCCAAGCCCTGGGAGGGCGCGGACACGCTGGAGTGGACGCTGCCCTCGCCGCTCCCGTACCACACTTTCGAAACGCCGCCCGCGATCAAATAGCGGGAGGAACATGCAAACCGCGACCCCCCAGCCGCAAAATCAGCCGCGCGCAGCGCAGAAGGCCGCCAGCCTGCGGATCGCGCTGGTGCTGCTGTCGATCGCGGCTGTTTTCTTCGGCGGCGTGATTCTCGCGCAGTATTCCGGCGCGCCAGGTGTGGGCATCGGCGTGCTCGGATTCGCCATCCTCGGCTTTTTACTGGTGGCGATCGGCCGCAACTTGCGCAAATGAGCCACACGCAGGATCCGACCTTGCGAAGGTCGAACCGCGCATTGCTGGCGAGGCTCGCGATCGTCGCGCTGCTGATGTTCGGATTCGGTTACGCGATGATTCCTTTCTACGAGCAGATCTGCAAGGCGACGGGCCTGCGCGATATCGCCGTCCCCGATACCGTGGCCAATACTCAGGTGGACAGCGGACGCACGGTTCGCATCGAACTCGACGCCAACGTCAACAAGCTTCCCTGGCGCTTTCGGCCGCTGACGCCCATCGTCACGGCGCATCCCGGCGAGGTCATGCAGGTCGTCTACGAGGTCGAGAACCCCACCGACCGCCCGATGACGGGGCAAGCCGTTCCGAGCTACGGCCCGCAGCGCGCCGGAGAGTACTTCAAGAAACTCGAATGCTTCTGCTTTGCCAAGCAGTCATTCGAGCCGCACGAGAAGCGGCAGATGCCGGTGGTGTTCGTCATCGACCCCAAGTTGCCGCAGGACGTCGCAACGATCACGCTCTCGTATACTTTTTTCGAGGTCGAGGGCAACAAGTCTTGAGTGATGGCAGGCATACGAGGAGCGGAAGATGAGCCCAACGCAGAGCGGCGCGAAGCCCTATTACTACGTGCCGCAACCTTCGTACTGGCCTATCACCGGATCGGCTGCGCTGCTGTTGATGGCGACAGGGGCTGCGTCGTGGTTCAACGCGTACGCATTCGGCCCCTGGCTGGTGCTGGCGGGCTTCGTCATCCTGCTGACAATGTTCGGCCCCTGGCTGGTGCTGGCGGGCTTCGTCATCCTGCTGACAATGATGTTCGGCTGGTTCGGCACCGTGATCGCCGAATCGGAGCATCGCCTCTACAACAAGAAAGTCGACCTGTCGTTCCGCTGGGGGATGAGCTGGTTCATTTTTTCAGAGGTGATGTTTTTCGGCGCATTCTTCGGGGCGCTGTTCTATGTACGGAACATGTCGGTGCCCGATCTGGGGGGCTTGGACGCGAAACTGTTGTGGCCGGACTACATTCCCGCCTGGCCGACCAACGGGCCCTACTCCAAGGATCCGTTCACCCCCATGAGTGCGATCGGCATTCCG
>VBCZ01000087.1:7067-7449 GCA_005889025.1 Betaproteobacteria bacterium | reverse complement strand
TGCACCGCGGGAATTTTCTTGAAGAGCTTCAGCTCGCCGCGCGAAGCGCGGTCCTCGTGGCGCGTGTAGGCCTCCTCGAATGCGCGTCCCCACTTGTCGTGCAGGTCCGGCACGTCGGCCGGAGAGAACAGCGTCCAGTCGCCGCCTTCCATGACGCGCTTCATGAACAGGTCCGGAATCCAGTTGGCGGTGTTCATGTCGTGCGTGCGGCGGCGATCGTCGCCGGTGTTCTTGCGCAGCTCGAGGAACTCCTCGATGTCGAGATGCCAGGTCTCGAGATACGAGCAGACGGCGCCCTTGCGTTTCCCCCCCTGGTTGACGGCGACGGCGGTGTCGTTGACGACCTTGAGGAACGGCACGACGCCCTGGCTCTTGCCGTTGG
>VBCZ01000087.1:0-6979 GCA_005889025.1 Betaproteobacteria bacterium | reverse complement strand
GGTGCGTGCCCGAGTTGAACAGCGTCGGGGTCGAGCTCATGAAATCGAACGTGGAGAGCACGTTATAGAACTCGATGGCGCGCGTCTCGCGATCGACCTCGTTGAGCGCCAGGCCCATCGCCACGCGCATAAAAAACGCCTGCGGCAGCTCGAAGCGCCTTCCACCGACATACTGGTCGACCAGGAAATAGCGGTCGTAGAGCGTCTGCAGGCCGAGGTAGCCGAACTGCAGATCGCGTGATGGATTGAGCGCTGCGCCGAGCTTAGGCAAATCGTAGTGCGCCAGTGCTTCGTTGAGCAGCCCGATCTTGATGCCGTGCTTGACGAAGCGCGGGAAATATTCCACATACCGGGTCGTCATTTCGGCGTGGGTCGTTTCCTCGCCGAGCGCTTCGAAACGGATCGAGTCGAGCAGCAGGCGCGCGGAGACATAGCTGTACGCGGGGTCCTTCTCGATGAGCGTGCGTGCCGCGAGGACGACGCACTTGCGCACTTCCTCCATCGGCACGCCGTCGTAGAGATCCTTGAGCGTGGCCTTTAGAATGCGATCCGCATCAACGCCGGGAAGCGCTATGCACGAGGTCTTGACCAGATCGGTCAAGCGCGCGAGATCGAGCGGGCGGCTGATGCCGTTGTCGACGACGTTGATCGCGACGCTTTCGGTCTTGGCGCCCTTTTCCTTTTTCTCGTGCGCCCGCTCCTGCGAGCGCTTTTCGCGATAGAGCACGTAAGCACGGGCGACTTCGTGCTCGCCGCCGCGCATCAGCGCAAGCTCGACCTGGTCCTGGATTTCCTCGATGTGTATCGCGCCCCCCTCGGGTTTGCGCTTCATCAAGGCATTGACCACGCTGTCGGTCAAGTGCGCGGTCAGCTCCCGCACACGCGACGAAGCAGCGCTCTGCCCGCCGTTGACGGCGAGGAAGGCTTTGGTTACCGCGATGGCGATCTTGGACGGCTCGAAGGAGACCACCGCGCCGTTGCGGCGTATTACCTTGTATTGCGCCAGCCTCGGGTCGGCGTTCGCCGTGAGGGGCGATCCAGTCTCTCCAGCCATCAGTTTGTGAGGTGTTGCCGAAGGCGCGGCGGCTGAAGAGCTGGTGACTTGCATTGATCGGTCTCCTTTTGAAATCTTATGTTTCTGTGCATCCCCCGCGGCATGCGGCTGCATTGCGCAATTCCAGCACTGCGCGGGTTCCCGGTAGCCGGCCTCCCGGGAACGAGTCCCAAGGGCGCTTCACACCGGGCTTTCCCAGATTCCCCTTACGAATCAAAATCCACTATATATGGTGTTCAAGTGCCAAATCAACACTAATCATAGTAGCTTGCGAAACTCCGTGCAAGCGCTATTTGATGCGCGAAAAAGCACTTCGAAAAGCGCCGCGAAATCAGTGCTCTACCCATCCAATTCGCGGCCGCGCACGGACCGATCCACCGCGAATCCACTGTTTTGTCCACAATTGCAGTGGACAAGTTCTGCACTCAGGCTCGGATTGATTGGGGCAAACGAGAGAAATGAGCCGGTTAGGAAAACGAAATCCGTGCCATGCCGGGCATCGCCGAGGAAGCGCACATCCTCGCTCGCGCGCAGCAACCCAGCGCCTGCCGCGCCCGGGGCTTCCGATCAGCTAGCGCGAAGTGCGGTGCGCGTCGCCTCTGCGCGGCGCACGCGGCGGGGGCAGGCGGGGATCGTCGTCGACGACGACTTGACGCAGTTTACCGCTGCGCGCGTCACTCACCGGCGGACGCTTGTCGAGCGCGACGCGGACGTTGGGCAGCGATTGGCTGGCGAGATAACCCTTGAGCGCCGCCGCCGCGGTGCGCCATGCGCCGCGTCTATCGTGGGCGCAGTCATCGCCTAAGCGCAGCGCCAGACGGTCCGGCGCGCGCTGGACGATCTGGAAGCGGTGCACCTTCGCCGCTTCCTCGACCACGGTGGAAAGCGCGATGGGCAGCAGACGGACGATGCTGCCGTTCTCCGCGCGCAACGCCACCATGTCGTCACAGCGGCCGACCACGCGCAGGGCGGGCAGCGGGCTGCCGCATGCGCAGCGCCCGGGCTTCGCGACGACGCTGTCGCCCAGGTCGTAGCGAATGATCGGCTGCACGCGGTTGGCGAGATTGGTGAGCAGCACCGTGTGCGACAACTGGCCCGGAGGTGTCGGCCGATAGTCCCGATCGACGGGCTCGAGCAGCACCCAGTCGGCGTTGACGTGCAGCCACCCTTCGCGGCAACCGGAGGCAATGCTCATGCATTCCGACGCGCCGTATTCGTTGGAGACAGGGCACGCGAAGATGTTTTCGATTTCCGCGCGCGTGGCATCGGCGAGATATTCGCCACCCGACCACAACGCTGCCGGATGAATCATCAGCCGGCCCGCCGCCTGCTCCGTCGCAAGCAGCGCGAGGGTGGTCGGGTAGCTCGCGAGAAAAGCGGGTTGATATGCATTCAGGTCGCCGACAAGGCGCTCCAGTGCCTGCATCACCGAGAAGCCGCGCGACTCCATCCACGGGCTGTCCTGCGCCGCGCGCTGCCAGGACGCGATACTGGCGTAGTGATCGTCGGTGGCTGCGATCAGCGCGGCCCGTCCGCCGTTGGCCATCGCGCCCCACGCGTAGTGCGAAGGCAGCGTCGCCGCCCCAAGCTGCACGGCTATCAGTGCGTCATACGTCGACAGCGCCTCTGCATCCTGGACGTAGACGCCGGGCTCGCCTGTCGTCCCCGAGCTCTTCCAGATGATGTAGCGGTCGAGATAACGGTCGCCGACCGCGTGCTTATCGCGCATGAATGCGTCGACGCCCGCTTGCGTGACTGCTTCGTCGGTGACCCAGTCGTCGAAATGCGCCATGAGCGTGCGCTTGCCGACGACCGGAACTTCTTGCGGAACGGAGATCTGCCGCGGCAGATTCCGATACGCCTCGGCATAGAAGCGGGAATGGTCGCGCGCGTATTCGACCATGGCGCGGAAGCGCGTAGCCCGGGCGTTGTCGATGGCTGCGACGCCCTCGTTACGCGTCCACCACATCGCGGACGCCCGCGATACGCAATTCCAATGCGCGAACGACGAGCGCAGGGGTTCCCACGGTGTTCGGGTGCCTTGTTCCTGCGTGCCCACGATCTCCTCCGAAAGGCGAGCTGTCGACCACATCAGCCGCCCGGTCCGCGTTTTGCTAGTTTGCGCTTATCGGCGCCGCTATGCGATCGTCATGTTCGCATAAGCTTATAGCGCAGCCGGTATTGCAATGCAGCGAGCGAGAATTCGGCACAGGCGGATAGCCATCCATGCGTTTTGGCCAGGCGGGAATGAACTTCTGTTGCCCTGGACTATTCAATAGCTAGAGTTGGCCATGCGCCGGAGTCGCTTGCTGCATTGCGTCCTTCCGTATATCTTCGCGTGCGCCCGACCATGCCGGTAGCCGTCGCGGCATCGAACAACAAACGCGCTGGCCAAAGCGCAGGGAAAGGGTGGGTATCGTGAATCCGCACGACCAATACCACCAGTCAGGCAGGACCGATGTTCCCGCGCCGGGCGCGCTCAGCGGCGCATTGACCCGGATCCTCGGGCAAATGGGGAGCCGCACCGAAATCCCCTTCCGCGTGACTTTCTCCAACGGCGCGCTCTACCAGAATCGCGAGGGCGTGCCCCGGTTTGCGATCACCTTCAAGTCGCGCCGCGCCGAGCTCGCGGTGCTTCGCTTCGGCCATGTCGGATTGCTCGAGGCGTACTTCGACGGCGACGCCGACGTCGAAGGCGACATCGCGCAGGGCTTTCGCGCGGCGTTCGACTCCGGCTTCGACGGCCGCGTAACGCCGCTGGTTGCCGTGCGCAACCGCTGGCACGAGTTTCGTTTTTCCAACCGCTCGATCGCGCAAGCCAAGATCAACTCGCGCTTCCATTATGGTTTGGGCGAGGCTTTCTATCGCCTCTGGCTCGACCGCATCGGCATGATGTACACCTGCGCCTACTGGAAAGAAGGCACCACCACGCTGGAACAGGCGCAGGTGAACAAGATGGACCACGTCTGTCGCAAGGTCGGACTCAAGGCCGGGGAGACGTTTGTGGACATCGGCTGCGGCTGGGGCGGGCTGCTCTTCCACGCCTGGGAGCACTATGGCGCGCTCGGCACCGGCGTCAACAATACGACCGAGCAGGTCGACGAGTTGCGTGTGAAGCTTGCAGAACGCGGCCTTGCCGACAAGATCTCGGTCGTCGAGTGCGACTTCCGCGAAATTCCCGGCCAGTACGACAAGCTCTTGTCCGTCGGCACGCTGGAGCACGCCGGCCGCGACGGCCTCAAGCGGGTAGTCCAGGCGCACGCCGACGCCATGAAGCCCGGCGCGCTGGGGATGATTCACTTCATCGGCCACGTCGGTGTGTACGACACCGAGTTCTACATCCGCCGCCACATCTTCCCCGGAGGATGGATTCCCAGCCTCGCGCTGGCGATCGAGGCGATGGAGCAAAGCGGCCTGGAGGTGATCGACGTCGAGAACCTGCGGCGGCACTACGCGCTTACGCTCGATGCGTGGGCCGAGCGCTTCGACGGCCATTGGGACGAGATCCACGCGCTCGATCCCGCGCGCTTCGACGAGCGCTTCCGCCGCAAATGGCGCACTTATCTGTGGTCGTGCGCGGAAATGTTCCGGTCCAAAAACGGTCATACGCACCTGTTCCAGGTCCTCGTCAGCAAGGGCAATATCGGCAGCAACTATCCGATGAGCCGCGCCTTTCTCTACTCGCAATCCAACTGAAACGCCTTGACCGCTCATTGACCGCTCATTGAGCACCTACGCGGAAAAAAAAGACCGGCTGCAGGCCGAGCTTGCCGCGGCGCCGCCGGGCATGGGATTCGGCCTCGCCAAGACGACGTCGAACCTCTTCCGCGACCGCGCGCCCAAGGCGCAGCCGAGGATCGATCTCAAGCACTTCGACGGCGTGCTCAACGTCGACCGCAAGGCGGGCGTCGTCGAAGCCGAAGGCATGACCACGTTCTTCGACCTGGCCGACGCGACGCTGGCCGAGGGCGCGGTGCCGTGCGTCGTGCCTCAGCTCAAGTCGATCACGCTGGGTGGCGCGGTGGCGGGTGTCGGCATCGAAGCCTCGTCGTTCAGGTTCGGGTTGGTGCACGACACTATCGCCGAGATGGATGTGCTCACCGGCGACAATCGCATCCTGCGCTGCACGCCGGACAACGAGCATCGCGATCTGTTCTACGGCTTTCCCAATTCATACGGCAATGCAGCCGCGTGCTTCGCCGACGTGGCAAGGCTGTGCGCCGAAGGCGGAATTCATTTTCTCGACGGCGTCGTGTTCTCGCCGACCGAGATCTATCTCACACGGGGGCGCTTCACCGACATTGCGCCCTACACCAGCGACTACACCTTCGAAGAAATCTACTACCGCTCGATCCGCGAGCGGCCCACCGATTACCTGACGGCGCGCGATTTCCTGTGGCGTTGGGACACCGACTGGTTCTGGTGCTCGAAAAACGTCGGCGCGCAGCATCCGCTGATCCGCCGCCTTTTCGGGCGCGAGCGGCTCAATTCGATCACGTATCAGCGCATCATGCGCTGGAACACCCGCTGGGGATTGACCCGCCTGCGCGACCGCCTCCGCGGCGTTCATCCGGAGTCGGTGATCCAGGACATCGATATTCCCCTGGAGAACGCCTCGGATTTTCTGGCGTTCCTGCATGCCGATGTGGGATTGCTGCCGATATGGCTATGTCCGATACGCGCGCCGGATCCCGACAGCCGATTCACTCTGTATCCGCTCGACCCTGCCAAGATCTACGTCAACTTCGGTTTCTGGGACGTGGTGAGTCATCGCGAGCCGCGGCCCGCGGGATACGTCAACCGCAAGATCGAGCGCAAAACGCGCGAGCTCGGCGGCATCAAATCCCTCTATTCCGATTCGTATTTCACCGAGGAGGAGTTCTGGTCGGCGTACGACCGGCCGGCGTACACGGCATTGAAGCAAAAGTACGATCCGCAGGGCGTGCTGGGCGACCTCTACGCCAAGTGCGTGCTGAAGCGGTAGGCAGCACAGACGTCGGCGACAAGAGCTTTCCAATGCCGCGCTTTTCAGCGAACCTGTCGTTCCTGTTCGGCGAAGTTCCTTTTCTGGACCGCTTTGCCGAAGCGGCGCGTGCCGGGTTCAACGCGGTCGAGTTCGGATCCGCTTACGATCATTCCTCGAGCGAGCTGGCTGCGCGGCTGGCGGCAAGCGGTCTAAAGCAGGTGCTCATCAACGCGCCGCCGGGCGATTTCGCCGCGGGCGATCGCGGATTGGCGGCGATTCCCGGACGCGAGCACGAGTTCGCCGCGAGCATCATCACCGCGCTCGGCTATGCCGAGGCCTTATCGTGTCCGCGCATTCACGTCATGGCGGGCGTGGTCGCCGACATCGCCGACCAAGCGCAGCGCGCGCGCTGTCGCTCGACCTTTGTCCGCAACCTGAGTTTTGCGGCGCGTGAGGCGGAAGCGCAGGGCGTGACGCTGACGATCGAGCCGATCAATCGGCGCGACATCCCCGGATATTTTCTAACCACCCAGGCCGACGCGCATTCGATACGCGAGGAAGTCGGCGTGCCGAACCTCAAGGTGCAGATGGATTTTTATCACGCCCAGATCGTCGAGGGCGATCTCTCGGTCAAGCTCCGCCGATGGCTGGAGCACATCGGACACGTGCAGATCGCCGGAGTGCCGGGACGCAACGAACCGGATCGCGGCGAGGTCAACTACTACGAGATCTTCGCGCTGCTTGACGAGCTCGGCTACGACGGCTGGATCGGCTGCGAATATCGTCCGCTCCACGGAACGGCCGCGGGGCTCGCGTGGCTCGATCGCGTCGACCGGGGGCGCGGCGGATGACGCGCGGTCTCCTGGGTGAGCCGCTTTAGAGTCGGAGCGCGTTGCGGTCTTACGCCGCGTCGGCGAGTTGCTGCACGCCGTAGCGGGAATAGAATTCCGGCGGCGTGT
>VBCZ01000450.1 GCA_005889025.1 Betaproteobacteria bacterium | reverse complement strand
GGCGACTGTGGGGTCGTCCTCGGCGGGAAGCATGGCGCGATTCTAACGCGCCCGCGATTGTGGGGTGGCTAGACAGGACGCAGCCTGCGTTGCCTTTTAACTACATGATCTAACTGGCGTCCCCACGGGGATTCGAACCCCGGTACTCACCGTGAAAGGGTGATGTCCTAGGCCTCTAGACGATGGGGACGAGGCGCGATGCCGAACGGATAGATGGTGGAGCTAAGCGGGATCGAACCGCTGACCTCTTGCATGCCATGCAAGCGCTCTCCCAGCTGAGCTATAGCCCCACAAACGAGCCGCGAATTATACGGGGCGCGGACACCCATTGCAAACCAGCGCGACGTTTCATGATTATCTTCCATCGTCTCCGGCGTCCGTTGCGAAAACCGTTTTCCGATATGATCGGCTGCCATCGATCCGGACTGCGACATGCCGCTGCCTCATCCTTCCGCCGGCGCGAGCACTCGATTGGACGAGCGCGTCGTCCTCATTACCGGCGCCAGCGGCGGGCTTGGGCGGGTCCTTGCGCGCGCGTGCGCTGCGCGCGGCGCCACGGTGGTGCTGCACGGCCGCGTAGTGCGAAAACTGGAAGCACTGTACGACGAGATCGTGTCGGATGGCGGCGCCGAGCCGACGATACTTCCGCTCGATCTCGCGGCGGCAAACGCCGAAGACTTTGCCAACGTTGCAAGCGCCCTGCACTCGCAACACGGTCGCATCGATGCCATCGTGCATACCGCGGTGATCCTGGGATCGCTTGGGCCCATCGAACATCAGTCTTTCGAAGCGTGGTCATCGACCTTGCGCGTCGACTTGCTTGCGCCGTTCGGCCTTACTCGCGCGCTGTTTCCTCTGCTGCGCTCCGCTCCCGACGCGAGCGTGACATTCACGCTCGATACTCGAGGACAGGAGCCCAAGGCGTACTGGGGCGCCTACGCCGTCGCCAAAGCGGGCCTGTCCGCGCTGCTGGCGATCCTGGCCGACGAGTGGGAGAACCACCTCAACCTTCGCGTCAATGGGGTGGTTCCGGGTCCGATGTGTTCTCCACTGCGCGCGCAAACGCACCCGGGCGACGACGTCAGCAGGCTTCCGCCGCCCGACGCGTTCGTTCCTCTGTATCTGCATCTGCTATGCGGGCAGGCAAAGTCCGAAAGCGGCGGCGTGATCGACGGACAGGCGTGGTTGAGCGGCACGTAGTTGTGCCATATCGCAAGTTCATTGGATAAATTGCCGTCAGTCCGGCCAAACTTGTCATGGGCTCGCCCACGGCCCGCACCCCCATACTGTGCTCAATCTGCAAACCATGTGCCCGGTTCATACCGAATTCAATGGATTCCCGCTTGCGCGGGAATGACGACAAAAATGTTAGCTCGCAGGCGGGTTCTTGCCGGGTTCGCCGAACCGCAACAGCACCCTGAGGCGGCGAAAATCTTCGGCCGGCAGCATATCGGGAAGGATCGCCGTAGCGCGCGAGGCGAATGCGCTTTTGCCACATACAACCAGCGTCGTCAGCGACGCCCCGACATAGCAGTCCGCGCCCGCCCGTCCTTCGATGCGGCGCCCTCCTCGCTCGGTCAATGCGACGTGATTGTCTGCGCCGACCTCGATCGCGACAATCGAGCGCGGCGATGTCCGCAGTCCCCAGACGCGAAGCGACGCGAGCCCGTGTGCACCGGTGATAAGTACGCCAAACGCGCGAAGGCCCGCGTCGCCGGGCAACCACGCGATGAGCGCCATGGTCGCGATCGTGCCCGCGCAGACAAATGCAATCGCGAGTCGCGAGCGCCCGAGCTCGACTCGCAGAATCGCGGCTTCCTTCATCCTCCGCGATTGCGCGCCGCCGCACTGCGCCTGTCAATCGACCGTATGGCTTACGCGGTGACTTTGACGACAATTCAACGACGACAACTTTAGGCCGCGTTGTCCTTCGCCAGTGCCAGCCACGTCTCGACGACGGTATCGGGATTTAGCGAGATGCTTTCGATCTTCTGCTCGACCAGCCATTGAGCCAGGTCAGGGTGGTCGGAGGGCCCCTGTCCGCAAATGCCGGCGTACTTGCCCGCCTTGCGACACGCGTCGATCGCCATCGACAACATCGCCTTCACTGCGTCGTCGCGCTCGTCGAAGCTTGCCGAAATTGGGCCTCCGGCGTCGCGATCGACGGCAAGAGTGAGTTGCGTCATGTCGTTGGAACCGATGGAAAAGCCGTCGAAGTGCTCCAGGAAACGGTCGGCAAGAATCGCATTGGACGGGATCTCGCACATCATGATGACCCGGAGCTCGTTGCGGCCGCGCTCGAGGCCATTCTTTTTCAGCAAGGCAACGACCTGCTCGGCCTCGGCGAGGGTGCGCACAAACGGGATCATGACCTCGACGTTGGTGAACTCCATGTCATCGCGCACGCGCCTGAGCGCCATGCATTCGAGCGCGAAACAATCGTAGAACTCCGGCGCGATGTAGCGCGATGCGCCGCGAAAACCGATCATCGGGTTTTCCTCGTGCGGCTCGTAGGCGACTCCGCCCAACAGGTTCGAATATTCGTTGGACTTGAAGTCGGAAAGTCGAACGATCACTTTTTTCGGCCAGAACGCCGCGGCGATGGTCGCGACGCCCTCAGCGATCTTGGAGACATAGAACTCGGTCGGAGACGGGTAACCCGCGATGCGTTCGTCGATCTGTGCCTTGAGATCGCGCGCTTGTGATTCGTACTCGAGCAGCGCCTTGGGATGCACGCCGACACTGCGGGCAATGATGAATTCCAGCCGGGCGAGGCCGACGCCTTCGTTGGGGAGCTTTCGAAATTCGAACGCGAGCTCGGGATTGCCGACGTTCATCATGATCTTGGTCGGTGACGGCGGCATCTCGTCCATAGCGACATCGACGACTTCGATATCGAGCTTGCCTTCGTAGACGTGGCCCGTATCCCCTTCTGCGCAGGAGACCGTCACACTCTGGTCTTCCTGCAGCGCCGACGTCGCATCGCCGCAGCCGACCACCGCCGGGATCCCCAGTTCGCGCGCGATGATTGCGGCGTGACACGTGCGTCCGCCACGGTTGGTGATGATGGCCGTCGCCCGCTTCATCACCGGCTCCCAGTCCGGATCCGTCATGTCGGTGACGAGGACGTCTCCGGGTTTGACCCGGTCCATTTCCGCCGATGATTTCACGAGCCGCACCGGGCCCTGTCCAATCTTTTGTCCAATGGCGCGACCGCTCGCCAGAACCTTCGAGCGCTGCTTGAGCCGAAATCGACGCAAGCGCTCGGCCCCGGATTCCCTGGATTTCACGGTCTCGGGGCGGGCCTGCAGGATGTAGAGCTTCCCGTCGATCCCATCGCGGCCCCACTCGATGTCCATCGGACTTTCATAGTGGTTTTCAATCGCGATGGCGTAACGGGCAAGCTCCTGGATTTCCACATCCGAGATGGAAAAACGCGCGCGCTCACTCGGCGCGACGTCGACGGTCTTCACCGATGCGGCGGCACAGCCGTCGTCGCCAAAGATCATCTTGATCGCCTTAGCACCCAGATTTTTGCGCAGAATCGCCGGTCTTCCGTTCTGCGCACCACGTTTGTAGACATAGAACTCGTCCGGATTAACCGCGCCCTGGACAACGGTCTCCCCTAACCCATAGGACGAGGTAATGAAGACAACGCCATCGAATCCTGATTCGGTGTCCAGGGTAAACATCACGCCGGCCGCACCCAGGTCGGAACGGACCATGCGCTGGACGCCGGCAGACAACGCAATGGGCGTTTCTGCAAAGCCCTGGTGCACGCGATAGGCGATCGCTCGGTCGTTGTAAAGCGACGCAAAGACCTCCTTTATCGCATGAAGGACATTATCTAAGCCGCTGATATTTAGGAAGGTTTCCTGTTGGCCGGCAAACGACGCTCCGGCCAGGTCTTCGGCAGTTGCAGACGAACGCACCGCTACGCTGGTCTCAGGAGAACCGTCGCACAGCGTGCGGTACGCGACTTCGACTTCGCGCACGAGTGCGTCGGGAAGTTTTGCCGCAGTCATCGAGCTGCGGATCGCGGAGCCGGCGCGCGCCAGCGATTCCACATCGTCGATGTTCAGGTTGGCGAGCGCATCGCGGATGCGTTGTTCCAGTCCGTTTGCGGAAAGAAACTCGCGGTAGGCAAACGCGGTGGTCGCAAATCCGCCGGGGACGCGGATGCCTTTCGCGGCGAGCTGCCCGATCATTTCCCCCAGGGACGCGTTCTTGCCCCCGACTCGGTCGACGTCCTTCAGCCGCAGACGTTCGAGCCCGACCACCCGTTCCTGTTCTGCCATACGCGCTCCGCGTCGTGCATACCCGCGCAGCCATTGCGGCGCAGGGAGGCGCGCATTTTAGCGTGCGAACTTCGAAGGAACGCTGTCGGCCGCGAGAATAGAGCGATGGTTGCGATGCTCGCGCGTTCGGCGTCGATTGCTTAAGTCATGCCCGCGCCAGAGCCGCGTCTCAGGTTCGCGGAACTAGACTCGGCGCGGTAGTTGTCTCCTCCGTCGCAGCGGCATGTTCTGGCAAAAGTTCATCGTCTACGAGTAGCGTGGGTTCCCCATCGGGATGCTTGTGCTTGCTGCGGACCGCGCGCCGAAGGCTGCGATAAAGGTCAGGGTGCGACTCCTTGAGATAGCTGATGATCTCGAAGTCGACGCGCTTTACCTGTGAGAGATCGATCTGCTCCACATGAACGAGTCGTAGCAGCTCGCGCACGGGCTTGGGCATTTCGCGTCCGCTTTCATAACGCGAGCCCCCGCTTTGCGTAACGCCGATTTGTGTCCAGAACTGTTCTTGATTCAGGCCCAATCGGCGGCGAATCTCTCGCGGATTCAGAACTCGGTCAAAGAGTTTCACGGATGTCCCGTTGTGTTTTTAGGAATGTATCCATTGTTTTACGCCGGAAAAATCCGGCGCTTGCAATACCATTGGCATAATTGTTGACCAAAGCGGCGACGGGCGCAAGCTCTGTTTATACCCCTCCGCGCTCTCCAAGACTCGTTTTATCGAAACATTCAGGCATTTCCCTCCCCAAATTGCCACCGCGGCCCGGAGCTTTGCGCTTGCCGTCGCTCGAGGGCGCCCCAGGTGCTCTCCGACAATTAGATCCCTAAGATGCCTAGGCCGCGT
>VBCZ01000449.1 GCA_005889025.1 Betaproteobacteria bacterium | reverse complement strand
CCAGCTCGCTATTGCCCTCCACACCGATGACCCGCGCGCCGCGGCGCGCGATGGGAAGGGTAAAGTTTCCGATGCCGCAGAAAAAATCACCGATCCGCTCGCCGGGTTGCGGCGCGAGGAGAGCGATGGCGCGGCGCACCAGCACGCGATTCATCGCGGCGTTGACCTGGGTGAAATCGGTCGGCTCGAAGTCGAGGATCAGGCTGAAATCCGGAAGCGAATAGGAGAGCCGTCCGGCGACAGGATGGAAGGCGCGCACGCTGGCGGGCCCCTGCGGCTGCAGGTAAAGGAGGACGCGATGGCGCTCGGCGAACGCGACCAGCGCCTGCTCGTCGGCCGGCGACAGCGGCGCGAGGATGCGCAGTATCAGCGCTTCTGCGGCATTGGAGCTGTCATCGCCGGCGGCAAGCTCGATCTGCGGCAGGCGATCGCGTATCGACAGGCCGTCGACGAGGGCGCGCAGCGCGGGGAGCATCGCCGAAATACGCGGCGGCAGGACCGGGCACGTCGTCATATCGGCGACAAAACTCGACTTTCTTTCATGAAAGCCGACCAGCACGCCACCCTTTTTGGGGACGTGGCGCACCGAAAGCCGCGCGCGCTCGCGGTATCCCCACGCAGGGCCGTGGATGGGCGCGAGGAGCTGATCGGCCCGCACGCGCGCGATGTGCCATAGCGCGTCTTCGAGCACGCGCTGTTTTGCCGCCACCTGCGCGGCAGGATCGAGATGCTGAAGGCTGCATCCCCCGCAAACGCCGAAATGAGGACAGAGCGCTTCTACGCGCGATGAGCTCGGCTCCAGGATCTCGACCGCGCGCGCGAGCTCGTAGGTCGGGCGCCGCCGCAGAATCTCGATGCTCACGCGCTCGCCGGTCAAAGCGCCTTCGACGAAAATTGCCTTGCCATCGAGTCGCGCGACGCCGCGGCCTTCCTGATCGAGTGCGGTAATAAGAACGGTGTCCATGCTCATTTGTTTTCAAAGCCACTGGATTCCCGCTTTCGCGGGAATGACGACGAGAAATATCCCGCGAACTTCCGATTCTCCACGCTAGTTTCGCGATGACTTGCGATACGGCACACTGGGCAGCAGCAAATCATTGTACGCGGCGGTGCCGCGTCGCCGTTCCAGAGAAGCTCGCTCGGGTAAAATCCACGACCATGTTCCTAGCGATCGACGCCTCGACGGAAACCTGCTCGGTTGCGCTCGGAGAACACGATCGCTGGCTGGAGCATTCGCAGGCCGCGGGCCAGCGTCATGCGGAGCTGCTGCTTCCCATGATCAAAGCCCTGCTCACGCAAGGCGGTATTGAACTGCCGCAGCTCGCGGGCATCGCCTTCGGCGCGGGGCCGGGCTCGTTTACCGGCCTGCGCGTTGCCTGCGGTGTCGCGCAAGGGCTCTCGCTGGGCGCGGACCTGCCTCTGGTCGGCGTTTCGACTCTCGAAGCGGTTGCCGAGACCTTGCGCCGCCGCGACGGCTCGAGCAGGGTGGTCGCCGCGCTCGACGCACGCATGGGTGAAATCTACGTCGCCACGTACGAGCACGACGGATCGCGCTGGCGCGAACGCGTTGCTCCGGCGGTCGTCAAGCCGCATCTTGCGCAGCTTCCCCAAGATGAAGGCTGGGCAGGCGCGGGCAACGGTCTTGCCGCGCTCGACTCCGTGCGCGAGCGATTTGCCGGGTGGCACGCTGACATCCTGCCGAGCGCCACTGCCGTCGGCGTGCTGTCGCAACCGCGGTTTGAAGCAGGCGAGGGCGTCGCGGCGCGTGACGCGCACCCGATCTACGTTCGCCATCGCGTCGCGCTGACGACCGCCGAGCGCGAAGCGGGACTTTCACGATGAGCGCACCGCTTACCGACGCGCGCAGCGCGATCCTGGAAGTCGTGTGGCGGCCGATGCGCGAAGACGATCTCGCCGCGGTCGTCCTGCTCGAATCGCAGTCGCATGCCGCCCCGTGGACCGCGGGGAATTTTCGCGATGCGCTGGCCGCCGGTTACAGCACGATGGTCGGTGACGCCGAAGGTGTGGTGGTTGCCTACGGCGTGCTCATGCTGGCGCCGGGCGAAGCACAACTTTTGAACCTCACCGTGGCGCCGTACGCGCGCCGGCAGGGATTGGCGCGCACTCTGCTTCAGCGCTTCCTGGACGACGCGCTGCGGCTCGGCGCCGATCAGTGCTTTCTCGAGGTGCGCGCGTCGAACGCTGCGGCAACGGCCCTTTACGCGCAAGCGGGCTTTGTCCCCGTCGCCCGGCGCGCCGGCTATTACCCGCCGCTTGGCGAAGGCGCGATACGGGAAGATGCGCTCGTGCTGCGTCGCGCGCTGCGTACGGCCTGAGGTTCCCTGTCATGGATCGATTCGAAATTCTGCACGAGATCGGATTGACGCCGATCTGGCGTCTGCGAGCTCCTGCGCGACCGGGCCCGGCTGCTTGCGAGCAAGAGCAACCGCATGCGGTGCGCGAGCCGAGCGCGCCCGCGACGGCACTGGAGCGAACCGTGAGGATTGCGGCGCTCGATTGGAGCAACTTCGCCGAAGATGTTGCGGCATGCACGGCCTGCGGCCTTGCACGCACCCGCCGTCTTCCCGTGCCCGGCGTCGGCGACATCCATGCCGAGTGGCTTTTTGTCGGCGAAGCGCCCGGCGCCGAGGAAGACGCGCGCGGCGAGCCCTTTGTGGGACAGGCGGGAAAACTGCTCGACAACATGCTGGCCGCGCTCGGTGTCAGGCGCGGTCAGCGCGTCTACATCGCCAACGTTCTGAAATGCCGGCCGCCGGGCAACCGCACGCCGTCGCCGCTCGAAGCCGAGGCTTGCCGCCCGTATCTCGACCGCCAGATTGCGCTCATCCAGCCGAAGATCATCGTGGCGCTGGGAAAGAGCGCCGCGACGACGCTGCTCAATGTCGAAGCGTCGATCGCAAGCTTGCGCGGCCGCGTCTATCGCTATGAAGGCGTCGCGCTGATCGTCACCTATCATCCCGCGTATCTGCTGCGCAACTTGCCCGACAAAGCGAAGGCGTGGGAAGATCTCTGCTTCGCTCGAGCCACCTTGCGCGGCGTATCCGCAGGCGCGAGTCGCTTGTAAACCGCCGCGGCGACCCAAATTATCGTCCCGCGGATGGGTTCGCCGCGCTCAAAGGGAGACTGAAAATCATGCGCAAGCCTCTGCGTACTGCTGCCGGGCTGATGGCCGCAGCGACGGTTGCGATATTGCTTTCGGGATGCGGCTACAACACGCTGCAGCGGCAGGACGAGCAGATCAAGGCCGCCTGGTCGGAAGTCGTCAACCAGTATCAGCGGCGTGCCGACCTGGTGCCGAACCTGGTGAACACGGTCAAGGGATACGCGGCGCAAGAGCAGACGATCTTCATCCAGGTCGCGCAGGCGCGCGCGAACGTCGGGTCCATCAAGGCGACGCCCGAGCTCATCAACGATCCGGAAGCATTTGCGAAGTTCCAGGCGGCGCAGAATCAGTTGGCGTC
>VBCZ01000448.1 GCA_005889025.1 Betaproteobacteria bacterium | reverse complement strand
CTCGACGTTCAGGGGCTGAAGACGTACTTCTTCACGCGCGACGGCGTGGTGCGCGCCGTCGACGGCGTGTCTTTTACGGTGGGGCGGGGCGAGACGCTTGCTATCGTCGGAGAGTCGGGCTGCGGCAAGAGCGTCACCTCGCTGTCGATACTGCGCTTGATCGCGTCGCCCCCTGGGAGAACCATGGGCGGTCGGGTGATGTTCGAAGGCCGCGATCTGCTCGACCTGCCGGAACCGGAGATGCGCAAGATTCGAGGCGACGCCATTTCGATGATCTTCCAGGAGCCGATGACGTCGTTGAACCCGGTGCTGACCATCGGCCATCAGATCGCCGAAGCCCTGGTCCTGCACCGCGGTCTTTCGCGCGAAGATGCCAGCGGGCGCGCGATCGACATGCTGCGGCTGGTTCGGATGCCGGAGCCGGAACATCGCGTCGGCCAGTATCCGCACCAGCTTTCCGGCGGAATGCGGCAGCGGGTGATGATCGCGATGGCGCTCGCCTGCGAGCCGCGGCTCCTGATCGCCGACGAGCCGACGACCGCGCTCGACGTGACGATCCAGGCGCAAATCCTCGATCTGATGCGCGAGCTGAAAGACCGGACGGGCGCCGCCATCATGCTGATCACGCACGACCTCGGCGTGGTCGCGGAAATGGCACAGCGGGTGATCGTGATGTACGCGGGACGCAAGGTCGAGGAGGCTTCGGTCCTCGATCTGTTCGCGCGTCCCCGCCATCCTTACACGCGCGGCCTGCTCGACTCCATTCCGAAGCTCGGCGCGGCAAGCCAAGCGCGCAGGGCAAGCGGGGGTCCCGCAGGCGGGCGGCTCGCCGAGATTGCAGGCACCGTGCCATCGCTGGTCGGCGCAATCGTCGGCTGTGCCTTCGCGCCGCGCTGCGCGTACGCGACGCCGCGTTGCCAGACCGACTATCCTCCGCTCGAGGAAAAAGCGCGCGGCCATTGGGCCGCCTGCTGGGAGTCGGAGCGGGTGGTGGCAATTGAGGTGGCAGATAAGGCGACAAAAGCAGCGAGAGATCCGGGCTCCGAGGCTGCGGCATGAGCGGCGCCGGGCCGCCCAAGGCGCGAATGGTGTCCCCTTGGGGGGCAGCGCAGCGGCCGCTTGGGCCAACCCGGCCGCAAGCGTGGGCGTACACATGAATGCGTCGGAGCAGGGAATGGCTGTGGCAGCGTCGCCGCCACTGCTCCAGGTCGGGCGTCTGACCAAGCATTTCCCCATGCGCGGCGGCGTTTTCGGTCGATCGCGAGGCAGTGTGCATGCGGTCGACGACGTGAGTTTCTCGATTTGCCAGGGCGAGACGCTCGGCCTCGTCGGCGAATCGGGTTGCGGCAAGTCGACCATAGGCAAGACCGTGCTGAGGCTCATCGAGCCGACGGCGGGCACCATCGAGTGGCGCGGACAGCGCATCGATGCGCTGCAAGGCCGGGCCATGCGGCCTTACCGCCGCGAATTGCAGGCGGTGTTCCAGGATCCCTATGCGTCGCTCAATCCGCGCATGCGCGCAGCGGACATTGTCGCGGAGCCGATCCGCAACTTCGAGGAAGCCCCCGCTTCGGAAATACGCGATCGCGTGGTGTCGCTTTTCGAAAAAGTCGGTTTGCGTCCCGACCAGATGCCTCGATATCCCTACGAATTCTCCGGCGGACAGCGCCAGCGCCTCGGGATCGCGCGTGCGCTCGCGCCGCGGCCTAAGCTCATCGTTTGCGACGAGCCGGTATCGGCCCTCGACGTCTCGGTGCAGGCTCAGGTCATCAACCTGCTCGTCGATCTCCAGCGCGAGTTCGGCCTGTCGTACCTGTTCGTGGCGCACGATCTCGCGGTGGTCGAGCACATCAGCCACCGCGTTGCCGTGATGTATCTGGGCAGGATCGTGGAGCTGGCATCGACCCGCGCGCTGTTCCAGAATCCGCAGCACCCCTACACCGAGGCACTCCTGTCGGCGGTGCCGGTGCCTGACCCCACCGTGCAAAGAAAGCGCATCATTCTTACCGGCGACGTGCCGAGCCCGATCGAGCTGCCCCAAGGCTGCCGCTTCCACACGCGTTGCCCGTACGCATTCGATCGCTGCCGCGTCGAGGAACCCAGGCTCCTGGAGGTCGTGCCCGGCCATTTCGCCGCATGCCACTTACGCGACGCTCCGATCGCGGGCGCGCCCGGATGAATTCGGACCTACAGCTGCGGCGTTGCGATTTATCATGACGTTGTAGGTGCGAATTCATTCGCACGCGATGATTGCAAATGGAGTCAGGCATATGAGCCACCTCAACCGTCTGAGCGCGAGCAGCGCGGCGCGCAAGCTCGCGGCCCGCGAGATCACCGCTGAAGCGCTGCTCGCCGATTGCATCGAGCGCATCGCCGAGCGCGAGCCGGACGTTCACGCGTGGGCTTTTCTCGATACCGACGCGGCGATGCGGCGCGCACGCTCGCTCGATTCGCGAGGCCCAGCCGGGCTCCTGCACGGCCTTCCGATTGCGGTCAAGGATATTTTCGACACCTTCGATATGCCGACCTCGTACGGGTCGCCGATCTATGCCAAGCATCGTCCTGCATCGGATGCCGCGTGCGTCGCGGTGGCGAGAGCGGCGGGCGCGGTCGTCGTGGGAAAAAGCGTCACGACCGAGTTCGCCACGTTCCATCCCGGGCCGACACGCAACCCGCGCAATTTGCAGCACACGCCCGGGGGTTCATCGTCGGGCTCCGCGGCCGCCGTTGCCGACTGGATGGTGCCGCTCGCGTTCGGGTCGCAGACCGCGGGCTCCATCGTGCGCCCCGCGGCGTTTTGCGGCATCGTCGGATACAAGCCGACCTTCGGCATGGTGATTCGCGTCGGCGTCAAGATGATTTCCGATTACCTGGACACCATCGGGGTGCTCGCCCGCAGCGTGCCCGACAGCGCGCTGTTCGTGGCCGCGCTCACCAACCGGCACGACCTCCTGATCGATCAGCCGACGGCTGACGTTCCCCGCATCGGCATGTGCAGGACCTACGAATGGAATCGCGCGCAGCCCGAAACCGTCGCCGTGTTCGAGAGCGCAGAGAAGCAGCTGCGTGCCGCACGTGCGACCGTTCGGAATGTGACGCTGCCGTCGCCTTTTGCGGGCCTGGCCGAAGCGCAAACGGCGATCATGGTGTCCGAAGTCGCGAAATCCCTGGCGCACGAAAACCTCGCGCGCCGCAAAGACTTGAGCGGGGACATGACCAGGATGATCGACGCCGGTGTCGCGGTCTCATCGCAGCAATACGACGCTGCACGCTCGCTGACCCGGGCCTGCCGCGCCATGCTTCCGGAGGTCTTCAAGGGGTTCGACGTGCTGATCGCGCCCAGCACCGTGGGCTGCGCGCCTGCAGGGATCACCGCCACCGGCGATCCGCTGTTCAACCGGATATGGACGCTGTTGCACGTGCCGGTCGTGCATGTTCCCGTCGCTGATGGCCCAAACGGATTGCCGGTCGGCGTCACCGTCGTGGGCGCGGTCGGCGCCGATCGTGCGACGCTCATGGCCGCCGAATGGATACATGCGCGGCTCCGCGGGGACGAGCAAGCGTGACTAAACTGACAGGCAGCTGTTGAGAATTATCATGTCATTCCGAGAAGCAACACACACTCATGTCATTCCGAGGAGCCGCTACATGCGCGGCTCGGTGGCAGTGAGTGAGCGTGCGATCGAGGAGGGCTGACGATGACGACTCCGTCCGATCTGCGTGATTCCGTAGGTTCGCTTCGGGTCGATGGCGGACGCCTTTGGCGATCGCTGATGGAGTTGGCCGAGATCGGCGCCACGCCCAAGGGAGGCGTTCGTCGTCTTGCCCTCACCGATCTCGATCGGCAGGGGCGCGACCTCGTCGCCGGTTGGATGCGCGAAACCGGCAGCCACATCGAGATCGACGGTGCAGGCAACATCTTCGCGACGCGGGCTGGACGCGATCCCGCGGCGCATGTCGTGCTCACTGGAAGCCATATCGATACGCAACCTTCCGGCGGCAAATTCGACGGCAACTACGGCGTGCTCGCGGGATTGGAGGTGCTGCGCACGCTCAACGATGCGAATGTCGAGACCGACAAGCCCGTCGGCGTCGCAATCTGGACCAACGAGGAAGGAAGCCGCTTCCTGCCGGTGATGGGCGGCTCGGGCGCCTTCACCGGCGTGTTCACGCTCGAGCACCTCCGGAGTCAGCGCGACGCCGACGGG
>VBCZ01000086.1:5728-15412 GCA_005889025.1 Betaproteobacteria bacterium | reverse complement strand
TCGCCGTGCATCGGCCCACCTTCGGCCAAGCCGTGCGAGCCGACAAACCGACCGCCGACGGCAAGCCCTGTTCGGGCGGCGACGGTCGACCCCAGCACCGCCTCCATCTTGCCGTTCCACCCCCCTCCGGAGGCGAAGCTCCCCCCGTAGAGTGCAATGTAGTCGGGTGACGTGCCTACGATGCGGTACCCGCGGAAGCTGTCTCCGAGCGAGATCGGGATCACGTGGCGGATCAGTGGATTCTTCGCCAGCTCCTCAACGGATTTGAGCGGAATGTTGCCCGTTGGGACATCGAGGTGGTAGATGCCGGCCAGGATCAACTGGATCGGGCTGCCCTTGGCCCCGACGACGAGGTCGATGCCTTGCGCGTCGCGGTTGAGACTGTCGCCAACCTGTCCATCCACGATCCGCACGAACCCGATCGTGCCCACGCCCAGGGCGAGCAGCAGCACGTTGAGGAGCGTACCGAGCGGACGCGCGCGCAAATAGCTCCACGCGAGCTGCAGCAGATTCACGCGCCCTGCTCCACCGCGCGGCGCGGCAATGGGAACTGACGAGGAATGCGCGACTTCAGGCGGCTGTCGTGGGTGGCGATCAGCAGCGAGACCCCCTGCCCCCGCGCGGTTTCGAGCAACAGGTCTGCGACGGAGGCACAAGCCTCGTCGTCGAGATTCGACGTCGGCTCGTCGGCCAAGAGCAGCTTCGGACGGTTCACCAGCGCACGCGCGATGGCCACGCGCTGTTGCTGACCGACAGAAAGCTCGTGCGGATAGGCGTCCACACGTTCATCGACACCCAGGGCGTTCAGCATGGAATGCGCCGCTGCGCGGTCCGCACGCAGGCCGGCGATCGTTTGGGCCACCAGAAGGTTCTGCATCGCGGTCAACGTCGGCAGCAGGTGGAACTGTTGCAGCACGATGCCGATGCGCTGGCCGCGGAAGCGGTCGCGTGCTGGTGGCGAGAGCTCCGAAAGATCCTGCCCGTCGACGATGACCCGTCCACTGCCAGGCAGCAGCAGCCCCGCGATCAAGTGCAGGAGCGTTGTCTTGCCGCAGCCGGAGGGCCCGACGACCAGAACATCGCTTTGCGGCTCAAGGACGAACTCATCCAAGAGCAGGACATCGTCGCCGTCGCGATAGCCGAATCGAAGGCGGTCGATCCGGATCATCGCGAGGCGTGCATCTTCCGCCGCGCACAGTCGCGGCAGCGTCCGTAGAGGGTGACATCGTGATGCTCGACGGTGAATCCGCGTGGAGCAAGGCGACGCAAATCGCCCGGGCAACCGGGCACGTCGTAGACCCGACGGCAGGTGTTGCACTGAAAGTGATGATGGTGCGCGGATTCCGCCATTTCGTAGCGCGGGCTCTCACCGGGCAACGTGATGACCTGCGCTGCGCCTTCCGCGACCAGTAGCTTGAGTGTGCGATAGACCGTGGCAAGTCCCAGAGCGTTCACTTCCGAGCGCGCCGCGTGCAGCACCTCACCGGGCGACAACGGTCGCTTGGAGGCCTGGATCACCGATCTGATCGCATCGCGTTGCCGGGTCGCGCGTTCCACAGCCATCTAAGGCACCCCTCCGTCACTTTGAAGTGTACGATAATGATAATTCATTCTCATATTGCCGCCAAGCCTCATCGCTCTGGCGAGGAACCCGAAAGCCTTCAGGAATTTCTCCATCCAATGGAACGAAAAGCAGCAGCGAGGGACATCGCGCCGCCCAGGACAGGCGCCAACTCATGAGGCGCCGGATTCGACTATCGGGCCGATGACCTGTTCAGGGCTGCAGCGGCGCGTATGAGCGTCTTGAAGGCATCCTCATCGATTTGATCACCCTCATGGAAATCGATAGCGCGCCTGGCGTTGCCTTCAAAGCTGGAGTTGAATAGTCCTGAAGGGTCCTTGAGCGAAGCGCCCTTGGGAAAAGTCAGCTTCACGACGCTCTTGTACGTCTCGCCGGTGCAGATCAGTCCCCTCGACCACCTCAGGGTCAGCCTGTTTGATGAGAGCGCGGACATGGGAGAGCGTCTTGCCCCTCCAGTCGTCCAGTTCCTTGATCCTCGCGTCGATCAGCCGAGAAGGGGATTCGCCCTTGGTCGTTGCGCTCTTTTTCATATTGTTTGCACCTCATTCGGCTGTTTTCTATCTTGCGAAGGTACCAATCACCAATCATCCGCGCCAGCCTGCATGAGGCCGGCATCCGTTCCTGCATTCCGCCCAAATCCAATCGCAAGTCCAAAATCTACTGGAACAGACGCATGTATCGCGAGCGCAACCGCATCGAGCGCGTGACTGTCACCTGAAGAATCAACCTCGCCATCACCACGCGATAGGACAAGTTCGCCCGCTCCTTACTCGACGCGCTTCATGTTGCCGCCATCCGCAGATGCCTACGCTATGCAATTCTGTAAACAAGGTCTAGCTAACGCCTGATAGATTACAGCTCGTATAGAACAGTCATCCTGCGGTTTTGTGATCTGATGGTTTCTCGCATAACATGATCACTGCTCTGAGCCGCGGGAGATGCGAATGCTGTTCCTCGTCATTATTGTCTTGGGTCTTGTAGCCGCGCCAGCGCGAGCGGATACCAGCATCTACGCGTACTGTTGGGCGCGCGGAGTTGATACCTTTGACGTGACGCACGAATTTACCACCGACGTCGTCCAAATCCTTACTTCTCAGCGAATGTTATTCGAGAAAACTGCTGCGCGAGCGATCAACGCTACACGCTTCGAGCACTTTGATATTGAGTGCGATGTCAGCGCCGACAGCTTGGAAATCCAACAACGGCGCCAAAGAGAATGGGAACGCAAACAATTTACTTTCGATCAATCGCGCGAAGGCTTTGTTGCACCGGAAAATATTGCCGTGACCTTGAATTTGCCCCGCACGCCTCCGCGTGATATGCGATCCAATTCAACCGTTACTAATCGGCGAATAGCTCAAGCGCCATTGGCTGATGTTAGTAAGTGCGCCGAATATGTCGGTGAAGTTGACGGCGGTGTTGCTAACATCAGAAATCACTGCAGGCAAACAATTTGGGTAACCTACTGTTACTACCATCCGCTACCAGATACCGCAGCCTCGCGGATTGACTGCGCTAAAGCAAGCTTCGGGGGTGCGGGTCCGCTTGCAGAAGGCGCACACGACACAATTCCCCCGGGCAACGGGGTGACAGCTGTCTTGTTCGTGTGCCCCTATCCAGCCGGTCGGCTCGATCTCGGTGAAGGAATAGAAAAGCCGCTAGCCGTTACCCCAATGTCACATTACCACTGCGCGCGAACATAGGTTCGATGCATCATGATTGGGTTTCGTTTCCAAGCCGCACCTCAGCAATGCCGCCATCGCTGGCGTCAGTACCGAGCGGCTTCGTCCTCGCGCATCGACAATCCTTCGCGAGATCGACGCGCGCCGGCGAGTCCGGTGAGGACGACGAATAGCTGAGTTATCGATGGGACCCAAGCCGAAATGAGCACGGTCGCAAACGTCTGGGTCGCATTCATTCGCGCGCCTTGAGGAAGCGCGGGATCTGCAAGATCGCGGCGCCGACGTGCACAAGATTGGTCGAAGATTTCGCCGAACAACTCGCGAACCGTGCTCTTCGCCCGCTCGAGCGCGCGGGTGGGCTCGCGCCCGGATCAGCTCACGCTGGAATTGCCAAGCTGTCGGTCAACTTCGGCTTCGGCCTGTAGCCAGTCTTCGAGCTCGAAACCTTCGACATAGCCGCGGCGCGCGTAAAGGCGATACGCCGCCTCGCTGACCATGCGATGGCGCATTTGCGGATCGATCTCGCCTTGAGCGCTTTCCGCGACCGGCGGCACCGGTTGTTCGGCTGCCTCAGTCTCCGAATCCGAGGTTAGCGCGCCGCGCAGACTAGGGGGCAGTAATTCCGCCGGCGACGTTGCGGGCGTTAACGGAGCTTGGCGTCCCATATCATCCTCCTCCCGCTTATAGTCGCGGGCGTGATCGCCGCAGGGCTGCGTGTATCGAAAAGCGATCCGATGCAGCACGCGCGCAGCGATGTCCATCATCATGCATCACGCGCCACGGCGTTTGCGCGCGCGGGTACGGGCTGCCTTGCGTGCGGCGGCCGAGCGCTCGACCGCTCCTTTGGTTCGTACGGCCTTCTGCGCTGCGGCAGAAAGATCGGTGGAACCGCGGCGGCGGGCGGCGGAACGCGCTTGCTCGGCGAGCGCCGGCTTCGATGCAGCCGCATGACCTTCGCGCTTCAGCGCGCCGACGATCGCGCGCGAGCGCGTCCTCGAAACGGCTGTTTCGCCGTGCTGACCCTTTTCGTAAGCACGCTCGGCGCTGCGCCGGGTCTTTTCCGACACCGTTCCCTTTTCCGGCGGCGGGAGATCGACGCCTGCGCGGCGCGCCTTCGACAGTCCAATCGCAATGGCCTGCTTGGTCGAACGGGCCCCGTGCTTGCCCTCCC
The DNA here is from genome assembly GCA_005889025.1 of Betaproteobacteria bacterium. GTDB lineage: Bacteria > Pseudomonadota > Gammaproteobacteria > Burkholderiales > Casimicrobiaceae > PALSA-1003. The sequence goes on along the minus strand of VBCZ01000086.1, from coordinate 10,977 downwards.
GGATGTGTTCCATTTCCTCGCGGACAAATTCACCCGCCTGCGTGCTGGGTGCCTTGCCCTCGCGCTTGTCTTCCCGAGCGCGCTCGATCGTCTTCCGTTCAGGCATGGTTGCCTCCTCGCGTCGAATGACTATCTCGTAGAAGCAAACAACGTGCCGCGACAACTTTCGTTATCCCTGCCAGCTTCCTCACTCTTGGAACCGATCGCGCGGGGATTGTTTTCACCGCCCCGCGGGCTTTGCATCAGCACCGCGTACCGATGCTTGGTAAAAATTACATCGCGCATCAGCAGTGAGTTGTCGATTGGGCCCAATGTGCGCGTCCCACTCCGATGGGCACAGATCGCCCATCGCCTTTTCGGGTAACGTGAAGGTGTATGGCTGTGTTCACCCCGGCCTGGGCCCGAAAAACAAGCGAGCGCCATCGGCGCCACGATGCCGTTGCCGGCGCCATTGCGTCGAGCGTTGGAGCCGCATGCAGACTTTGCCGCGCTACCGGTACCGGGCCCCAATGACTGGCTCGCAAATCATCCGGAGCCGGGCCAAAGCTTTGCGGACTTCGTCCGTTGGGAGCCGCATGGACCGGTCCTTCCGCTCGAACCACTGCAGACACTCGCCGCTGCCTTTTTCACTCTCGAGGTGAACGTTCTTCCAGCGCTGGACATTGCAGTCAGCGGCATCACAACGCGCCAGAACTCGCATACGCATCGGCGGCAGCTTCGACATGAACAAGCAATAGCCGATCTTTAGCAGACTTGTTCTGGGTGCAACCCGTCGATCCCGCCCTCTGGTATTGCATCGCCGCAAAGGAAGAGCTTAATCGCTTGCATCGCGATTATGTCGACGACTGCGTGATGAACGCGATCCGCTGCGTCAGCCATGCGGTCTCCTCGCGGAAACCTGCATTCAGGTGGAAATCCAGCAGCCGCCTATCGAATCCGCTTTACGGCGGCGTAATTTAGTACGGACGCAATCGGTCGACGCTTTCGACAGTCCGACGAAACGCGGTTTTTCGGGAGATTATGCACGGCGCGCCCTATCCGTCCTGGAAGGAACCCGTATGCCCAGCGCGAATAGGCTTCGATTCATCTCACTTCCCCAGCGCGGACCCGCCTGTGGGTTGGCCGGGCTCGGATGCGGCGCTCCGCCGCATTCGAGCATTCCTCCAAGGATATGCGCCACGCGACGCTCCGCGAAGCGCCCCAGGCCGAGGGCATAGCGCACGCCGAGCGCCTGTGCCGTCTCGCTTAGCGCGCGATCGCAGGCCGCGAAGAGCAATTCGCGCTCCTTCGCCGGGAGCTTGTCCGGCGTACGGAGGGCGCCACTCTTGCCCAGAAAGCACAGCGGGCAATAATTCGTCACGAAGAAGCGCCCGAAGAACCGCTCGGGTGTGCCGAAGCGATCGCGCGCCCAACCCCACAGCCGTTGTCCACTCAGCTCGTGGCGACGGCAGGCGTAGCCCTCGATCGGTCGCCTGGGGTGCTCGGCGAGAGGCTTTCGCACCGGGGCGTTGATCGCCAACCAGCCACGTACCATTTCCACGTCGCCAAACGGTATGCCGGTCTGCGCCATGCCGAAGTAGCCGGCGTTCATGCCAACGATGAGCGCCTCAGGGCGGTCCCGGCCGTAGCGTTGTAGGTACTCGCGGTGCGGCGCCCACGCGTAGAAAAGCGGGTTGTAGACGTGGTAGACGGGCGGACCGAAGCGCAGCCGCGAGACTTCGCCACGCAGCTTCTGCGCGATGACGACCAGAGAGGATGCTCGCGGCACAGCGGGTTGAGAGGAGAGATGTGCTTGCAGCCGCTTCAGCGGCCGCTGCGCTTCTTATCGGAGGATCCGGGTGCCCGGCCTCCGTCGATGTCCTCGAGGGTGCGTCCGCTCAACACCGAGCCATCGAAGCGATCGATCTTCCACAAACGGTCGGCGTGCTCGTCGGAGCGCTTGATCAAAAGCCATTGGCGCCCTTCCCCGGCCGCGCCTGCCCGGAGCAGCACGAATGCGCCTCGAAGCTTTTCCCCTTTGAGCAAAAAGCTCAGTCGGCCGCGCGCGAGCTGGTCGCCGGCGGTCCCACCCTCGCCGATCTCGAAGGTACCCCGGTCCCACACAAGCATGGTTCCCGCGCCGTACTGTCTGTCCGGTATCACGCCTTCGAAATCCGCGTACTCGACTGGATGATCTTCGGTCTGCATGGCCAGGCGCTTGTCGTCGGGACTCAGCGACGGCCCTTTCGGCACGGCCCACGACGCGAGCACGCCGTCGATTTCAAGGCGAAAATCATAATGTAGCGCTCTCGCGCGATGTTTCTGGACGACGAAGATCGGCGCTGCATGGCGAGGCCGCGGGCGCTTGCTGCCCGAGGGCTCGGGCGTCTCGCTGAAATTGCGTTTGTTCCGATATTCCTCGAGCGCCATTACGAAACCTCTGCGTCCTCCAAGGCGCGTGCGAAGCTCAGTTGATGTTCCGCCACATGCTTGGGATGATACTCGATGCGCTGGCCGAGCCCACATCGTCCGAGCCATGCTTGCAAAACGCGACTGGCTCATGAGCAACAACATCTGCATCAAGGGATGAGCTTTGACGGCAACGCGCCGCCGTCGAGGAATTTCCTGCTCACTTCCGCGAGCGGCGCAGGCGCCGTGAAGACCAGCGTGTGCGCTACGCCAGGGATCTCGGCGAAGCTACCGCGCGGAAGCCGCTCGGCGATAGTGCGGGCCCATTCGCGGCGGCAGATCGGATCGAGCTCGCCGCGTACCACCAGCACGGGTTGGCCGATGCGGGACAGCCGCTTTTCCATCGCGTCGCGCAAGCCGTGGAGGAAGGTCATCCAGACACGCCGGCGACCGCACTTGACATAGTCGTCGCGTGAGATCGCCTTCATGTCCGAAGGATCGTAGCCGAGGTTCTGTCGCCAGCGGATGAGCTGCCAGAAAATGCTGCGCTCCTTCGGCGGTGTCGTCGGGCCCTGCAGGATCGCCGCCGCGGCGATGGCCGGATGCCGGTCCATCGCGGCCGCGATGATCTGACATGCCAGAGAATTGCCCAGCAGGACCGGCTGCAGCTTGAGCTTTACTATCCAGGCGGCGAGGCTGTCCGCCAGCTCATCGATGGTCAACACCCGATCCGGCTTGGTGCTGTCGCCGAACCCCGGTAGATCGGGGGCGAGCAGGTGGTAGTCGCCCAGCAGAGCCTGCGCCGTAGGCAGCATGTAGCGGCAGGATAAGCCGAGGCCGTGGACCAGCACGATGGTGAGAGCATCTCTCTCCGGCGCACGTGCGGATTTGAAATAAATCGACATGCCTCCGACGTCGGTCCGCGCGTCCTCGAATCGCGTCAGATCGACGTGCCTGGCCAGCGCCGCGTGCGCCGCGGCCGCCGTGTCTCTGGAGGCGAGCCAGCCGCGCGCCTTCACGAGCTTTGCGCAAGCTCGAGCGGAGGAGGAGGCGGCTCCGCATCCCGACGAGCCAGCATGGCCCGCCACAATTCTCGCCATGTCTTCCAGTCGTGACCGCCCGGAACGATGAAGACGCGATCCGCAGGCAGATATTCTGCCAGCAGCGCGTTACCGCGGGCAAACGAGTCGCGATTTCCATATCCGAGATAGACCCGCGGCGCGGGCCTGTCGGACGAGGTCGCATAGACACGCTTGAGCCAAGACCATAGCCGCCGGGCGTGATCGCCTATCGCCACCTCATCCGGCTGCCACGAACGCAACGCTCCCGCAGTGGCGATCTCGGCGATCAGCGTGCGCTCGCCCAGATACGGCGCAAGAAGCATGAGCCCCTGGATGTCTTGGGTGTTTTCCATTGCATACAGCAGAGCACCGAATCCTCCCAGCGAGATGCCGACCAACCAGATCGACCGATGCCCGGACGCCCGAGCCGGCGCGATAACGTCCTCGTGCAGTCGCTCGAGAACGCTCGCGTGAAAGTAGTAACCCGCGTGCACATCGACGACGACCATATCGGCCGGCCGTTTGCTCGCGCAGACCGCTTCCATGAACCGATTGCGCTCGAAATCCTCTAGCACATCGCCCACGCCGGGCAGGAAGATCATCAGCTCCGAGGCGCGCTCCTCGCCGCAATCGAAGCGCTGCACGGCGAGCGGCGCGGTGGCCGGGAAAATGCGTTTGAATGCAGAATAGCGGCGAACCACGCCGAAGAGGATCGTCCGTCGGAACCTCCGGAGGCGATAGGAATAGGTCGGCTTCACGCGCGAGGGCAGATGGGTGCGCCGCCTACAACGAGTTCCAGGAAACGCGCGTGCCCGCGGCCCGGGAGCGCACGAAATCCCTCGCCGTGGCGTATGGCACCGGCGGAAGGTCGATATTGATGTTGCCGAAGCGGCGCTCGAGATCGCGGCTGTAATTCACGAACGTGGCGAAATCCTGAGGATATGCACGCCTGTCTACACCGATGTAGAAGCCGCGTTTGCGCGCCCTCGCAAGGCAGGCATCCCAGTCCTCGATCGCCGCCAGCCCGATGGAGCGCACGCCGTGGGAAAACAACATGAGACCGATGTCATCGAAATCGTGTTCCTCCAGGTATTTGCGGAGCGACTTCAGCGACGGCTCCATATTGAAGAACATCCAGAATGGCACCAGCCCTGCCCGCCACGCGCGATGAGGATCCATGAGAACGAACGACTCGACTAGCAGGCGATTCGCGTCGATTCCGTGCCTGCCGAACCAGTCCGCGTGGAAGTCGGCGATCAGCGGGCTCAAGTCCTCAGGATGCGAAAACGTGAGCCGCTCGACACGATAGCCTTTGCGATCTGCGTAGTCCCTGATCTCGTCATCGAGCGCGGTTTCGAATCCCCACTCCGCCTCCGGCCGCTCGGCATCGGGCGCAGGTGCTGTCCAACGTCGCACGGAAGCATGCGTTTGCGCCAGGAACGCGGCCACCCGCGGCCCGCCGTTGAGGTATTCGTCCGCGGTGGGCCCGCCGAGCGCGCCCATCTGAAAGATATAGCGGTCGGCAAGCCGAGTGGTCGGCCATCGCAGCGCGCAATCGACGATGCAGATCGTGGCTCCGGGCTGGAGGCACTGCTCCATGAAAGTCTGGTAAGCCTCCGGCAGGCGCAGATACTTCAAGCGAAAATACGACATGAGCTGCACCATGAGCCGGTCCTGGCTGGGATCGTGCATATGATGCAATTGCACCTCCGGATAGGCAGCCAGGAAGCGCAGCGCCAAGGGGCGCATGCGCGCGAGCTCCATGGCGACGTCGTTGGGATCGAGCCGGCGGTGAGCGAC
>VBCZ01000086.1:0-5721 GCA_005889025.1 Betaproteobacteria bacterium | reverse complement strand
AGATGCATGAGTGCGCCGTTGGATGAACCGAGCATGATCGCGGGATAGCGCTTTTTCGGATAATGGTCGCAAAGCCACCGAGCCACCGTGCTGGGCTCGGTGCGCGGCCCGACGATCTTCCTTTGCGCCACGGCCTCGGTCCAGCCGCTCACGGTATAGACCGCGTTGCGCACGATCTCCGGGGTGTGATTGACGAGAGCGCCGACAAGGCTCATGAACGGCGTCGACCATTTCGGAAACGAGCCGAGCGCGATGAAGTCCTCATCCCGGCAATGGCTCGCCAGCGCGCGCAGCATCGCGGTCGCGGAATCGAAATTCGCGATCTTGGGCTTCACGCTCGCCTTGGGCGGCAGCCGATCGTCGGACATGTCGAATGTTATGACGTGTCGAGCGCGCCGACAATGCCGTTAGTTGTCCCCGGTTTCCTATGCAACGTGCGCTTTCGGAGTCCAGCTCCCACAGAATGACATTGCCTTCCGGGTCGTGATCGTCACACACCCAGAACCTTGCGTATTGTCACTCGCCTTCACAGAATCGAGATGCGTGAGCGGGATAACGATCAATCGAGCGCTAAAAGTCGCGGGTACCATCCTGCACCGCGCCGAGCGAGCATCGTGATCGAGATGGTTTCCCGTGGCTGGAAACCGCGCCCCCGCTCATCACTATGCTGCCCGAGTCACCGCCTCGTGAACCTCGCGAATCGAGTGCTCGATCGCGTCGGGACTATGACGATCCTGCGCGTTGCAAATGGCTGGCGAGAGGCAAACAACGGAGCTATGCGCGACCCTAAGCCGTGGATAAAGCGTCGCGCAAAGTCGCGCAGACGGGCCAAGCATCTGGTTTTGAGATGCTAATCCTTTGAAAATTGCCGCGCCCGGCAGGACTTGAACCCGCAGCCCCTGTAGACGAAGGCCGCAGTGGGCAAGTTGGTTAGATGGCGGCTTCAGAGCGTCGCGGGCGGGCAACTAATAGTACGCTCGGACGCTGATAGTCTGTCGGCGGAGGAAGAAACTCGGACAGCCTCGAGGTGCACCTGGTGGAATCAATCTGAAGGAGGGATATCCAATGCGTAAGGTGCGGCGGTTGCCGGCGCTGAATTGGGACAAACGGCTGTCAGGCGGCTCGCCAGCGGCCCAGGGAGCCGCGCGTAAGGGCGGGACGGTCGTTGAGCTAGCGGCCAGCACAGGAGAGATCGAATCAACACGGTGCTGCGAGGGCGACGGATTATGTCATGGGTTCCTGATCGACCGACCACTCGAACGTGGTTAGGCAACGCATTGTTTCTGATCGCCCTGCTGTCAGGTGTGTTCGGGGCAATATTGGGCTCTGCAGCAGACAAGACCGATGAGCGCGGAATTGCCGCGCCGGGCGTTCTCGAGCACCACGGCAACGCGCAGCGCAGCGGTATGTTCGTCGTCCCGTCGCTCACCTGGGACAGGGCGCGCAACCTGCACAGCGATGCCGCTTTCCACGCCAACGTCGCGGGATCGATCTATGCGCAGCCCCTCTACTGGCATCCCCGCGGCAGCAACAAGGCGCTGCTGTTGGTCGCAACCGAGCAAAACGTCGTTTACGCGCTTGACGCGGCAACCGGTGGGGAGGTCTGGAAGACGTCGCTCGGACCGCCAGCACCACGTTCCGCGCTGCCTTGCGGCAACATCGACCCGCTCGGCATCACCGGAACTCCGGTGATCGATGAGCATTCGCAAGCCATTTATGTCGACGCGCTGATCCACGACAAGGCACAGAGCACGACAAGGCACCGGATTTTCGCGCTCGCGTTGAAAGATGGCACGGTACTTTCGGGCTGGCCGATCGATGTCGAAGCCGCGTTGAAGGCGGCGGGCAAAAGCTTCAACTCCTCGGTTCAGAATCAGCGCGGCGCCCTCACCGTCATCGGCAAAACGCTTTACGTGCCTTACGGCGGGCACTTCGGCGATTGCGGCGATTACCACGGCTGGGTAATCGGCGTAGCGCTGCAGCCACCCCACATGATGCATGCCTGGTCCACACGCGGGCGCGGTGGTGGCGTGTGGGCGCCGGGCGGCATCGCTTCCGACGGGCGCAGCATCTACGTAGTGACGGGGAACACGCTCCGAACTCGCACCTGGAGCGATGGCGAGGCCGTCATTCGCCTCGGCCTCGACCTGTCGTATTCCGGTAAGGCGCAGGACTTCTTCGCGCCTGCCGATTGGCAAGCACTCGACGCGGCGGATGCCGATCTCGGCGGTACTCATCCCGTCCTGCTGAGCTTGCCCGGCGCAACGTCGGCCGAAGTCGTCATGGCGCTCGGCAAAGACGGGAAGGCTTACGTGCTCGATCGCCACCATCTTGGCGGCATCGGCGGCGCCGTTCTCGTAAAGAAAGTGTCGTCCGATCCAATCCGCACTGCGCCGGCCTATTTCTCCTCCGACAAAGAGGTATTGGTCGCTTTTCAGGGAAGGGGTGCCGAGTGTCCGGCGGGGACCCGCGGCGATCTCACGGTCATCGGCATTGCCGCAGCATCGCCGCCGATGCTGCGGGTTGCGTGGTGCGCGGCAGAGAACGGACGCGGTTCGCCGATCGTCACTACGACCGATGGCAAAGCGAACCCCATCGTTTGGGCAATCGGTGCTGAAGGCGACAATCGCTTGCACGGCTTTCGCGGCGACAACGGCGCTGTCGTGTTCTCCGGCGGCGGTCCGGCCGAGGCGATGAACCAAGTGCGCCGCTTTCAAACGCCCATCGCCGCGGGCGACCGACTGTATGTTGCCGCAGATCAGCACGTCTACGCATTCGGCTTCTGAGCACGTGTCAGGCCTTGGAGCCGCCGGTAAATGAACGTCGTCCATCGCTGGCTCTTGTGGTGCCACTCGCCGACACGCTCGATGCGTTCGTGCTCATGTACCAGCACCACACCGCACTCGAGGACACGATGCTGTTCCCCGCCTGGAAGCAGGCGCTTCCCGACAGCGAATATCACGAGCTCACCGAGCGCTTCGAGGAGCTCGAGCATAAGATGTTCGGCAATGACGGCTTCGACGACGCGCGCAAGCGTATCGCGCAAATCGAGCACGAAATGGGAATCGCCGACCTCGCTCGCTTTACGCCACCGGCGTCGCCCAAGCCCGCGTCTTAAGCGGCGTCCTCGAAGATCTCGCCGAAGAGCTCCGGACCTTGTCATTTGCCCGCCGCAGCGTCCGACGTCCCTGCGCGGTGGCCATGTACATCCGTCGCGCAGAGAGCGGCCCTGCCCGGTCGTTTTCGAGCGCAGCAGACCGCGCCGCTCGAGCGAATGCAGAATCGGGTACAGCGTGCCGGCATCGATGCGGTAACCGTGACGCTGCAGCTCCTCGATCAGCCAAAGCCCGAACACCGCTCCGGGCCGCGTGATGAGCAACAACGGTTGGTTGTCGCCCTGAGATGAAGCGCGATTCTGCATTTGCAGACTCGGCGTTTCGCTTCGTGCTCACAATGGGGATCGTCAACCTGTTCGGCGACCTCACCTACGAAGGCGGCGGCAGCATCAACGGCGCCTTCCTCAGCTCGCTGGGCGCCAGCGCGGCCGCGATCAGCATCGTCGCCGGTGCAGGCGAATTCCTTGGTTACAGCCTTCGCTCGGTTGCCGGCTACGTCGCCGACAGGACGGGGCGATACTGGACCGTGACGTTTGTCGGATACGTCATCAACCTGCTCGCGGTTCCGGCCATGGCGTTGGCGGGCAACTGGTACGTCGCAGCGGCCCTGGTGATTGCGGAGCGCGTCGGCCGGGCGCTGCGCAAGCCGACGGTCGAAGCGATGCTGTCCTACACGACGAGCAAGCACGGCAAGGGCTGGGTCTACGCGGTCAATACGGCGTTGGACGAAACCGGCGCAACGATCGGACCTCTCGTCGTTGCAGCGGTGCTGTTCCTCAGCGGCAGCTACCAGAAGGCTTATGCGATGCTGCTGATCTCCTGCGTGCTCGCACTCGCAACGCTCGCCGTTGCACGGATCGGCTTTCCGCTGCCATCGCGTTTTGAGCACGGCGAGACCGCGAAGGCAAAGGGATTCACCGCGGCCTTCTGGCTGTTCATGGCTGCAGCGACCTGCTTCGCAGGCGGCTTGATGAGCTATGAGCTGATTTCGTATCACTTGACGCGGACAGCGATGGCGACCGAGGCATCGGCTCCGGTGCTCCTCGCCTTCGCCACGGGTTGCGGGGTCCTCGCGAGTCTGGTGATGGGGAAAACCTATGATCGATTCGGCTTACCCGTCGTGCTCATTGCCGTAGTGTTATCGTCGCTGTTCGCGCCTCTTGCGCTCATCGGCGACAAGTTGCCGCTGATCATCGCTGCCATGCCGTTCCTTGGAATCGGGTACGCGGTGCAGGATACATTGCTGAAGGCGATCATCGCCGGCGTGCTCCCGGAGAGTCGCCGCAATCTCGCCTTCGGCCTGTTCTATGCCGGATACGGCTGCGGCTGGTTGGCCGGCAGCGTCGCGATGGGGTTGCTGTATGACCATTCCCGTATCGCCGTGGTCGCCGTTGTCGTCATTGCTCAACTCGCCTCGCTGCCGCTGTTCGTGCTTGCCGGTAGACGCCTGCGCACCGCGTGACCGCCCGTGGCGGCGCGCAGTCGTGGGTGGGGTCGGACGCATGCTGACTCCGCGCTCCCGTTCCTTCCTATGATTTGTCGAGCGCGCTTCGATACGCGGCGCTTCGAGTCTAGCGATTAGGATGATGACGTGCATGCCGCACTCAACGCGACTCGCGAGTGATGAAATCAAGACGCCGACTCAGCCAGCTCGCCTCCTCCGTGAATCCTGCGCTTAGGTAAAACTGCAGCAGTCGTCGATACCGCTCCACGACATCGAATCCAATGCTCTCCTGCAGCTTGCGCAGATCGACGGGGCACAGGTGCATCGGGCGAGCATCGCTCTCGGCCAGGTGATTCGAGCCGTTCATGAGGCAATGAAAATAGATGCAGTGCTGGACGCCGAACATGTGCGTCATCTCGTGCGCCAGTACCTTGCAGCCCCTTTGCAGCAGGAGCGTTCCCGAGGCGCGCGCCTGCGGGTCGTTGAAGCGCGGGTCGTAGCGCGCAAAACTGTAGACGCCCACACCCTCGTGAAGCGAAGCCTGGCCGAACACGAAATTCCACGAGGGATCCGGGTACAGGTCTTCCATCGTGATACCAAGGATCGCATACGCGTCATGCGGCACGCGCGTCCGAAGGAGCGCCAGGATGTCGGTCGTGAGCAGCTGCCGGTTATGTGTGTGCGGATTCATTCGGGTGCTTACCCCGCTCCCCGCAATGTCGAGCGCTGCAAGCACGTCCACCTCGAGCGTGAAAAAGGCAGAGGCGAATGCCCGGAGTTGCGCGAGCGAAGGACTGGCGCCGGCGGCGAACTCTCCCAGCGGCTGCAGATACAGCTTGTGATGCTGGCGGTCCGGTCGCTTCATCCCGGAGCGGAGGAAGTCGGCAAAGCTCTGTCCCGACTCGGGGTGATTGGCGAGCCAATCGTTGGGGCCCGGCCGCGGCAGCGGAGCGAAGTCCGCTCGAGGCTCCAAGGCCCGGCGCAGCGGGTCCAGGACGCGATCGGTCGGACCGATGGCCTGCAGCCTTTCCTCGGGTCCCGGCGGAGTGAATGCGCTCATTGCTTGCCTCGGCCACATGACGCAGGAGGTTGCCAGCGCGACTATCACGCGACGACGGCTTATTCCCACACGCCCTCGAACAGCGGCTTGATCGGTGTTCC
>VBCZ01000447.1 GCA_005889025.1 Betaproteobacteria bacterium | reverse complement strand
CGCGGCTTCTTCAAGCCGAGAAGATCCCGTTCATCGCCCTCGATTCGGATCCGGAACGCGTGAGCGAGGCGGCAGCCGACGACAATAGTGTCGCCTATGGCGATGCGACGCGCCGGGCGGCATTGCTGGCGGCGGGCCTGGCAAAGGCGCGCGCCGTCGCAATAACCTTCTCCGATACCGCTGCAGCGCTGAAGATTCTTCATCACGTCCAGCAAGTGCGCCCGGAGCTGCCGGTGATCGTACGCACGCTCGACGACAGCGAGCTCGATCGCCTGCTCAAGGCAGGCGCGGCCGAAGTCGTTCCGGAAGTGCTCGAGGGAAGTTTGATGCTCGCTTCGCACTCGTTGCTGCTGGTCGGTGTGCCGCTCAATCGGGTGCTGGCGCGGATTCGCGCGATACGCGAGGAACGTTACAGCCTGTTTCGCGGCTTTTTCCACGGCGCGACGGACGCCGCGGATGCAGCGGAGAACCTTCAGCCGCGGCTGCATTCGCTCCTTCTTACCGAGCGCTCCGCGGCCGTCGGCAAGTCGCTCGATCAGGTCGATCTGCGCGGTGGCGTCGAGATCACCGGCGTTCGTCGCCGCGGCGCACGATCCGAACGGCCGCAGCCTGAGTACCGATTCGAAGCGGGCGACGTCCTTGTGCTTCTCGGCCGTCCGGAGGATCTCACGCTCGCGGAAAGGAAGCTGTTGCGTGGATGATGGCGCCGAATTCCACGGCAAACCGCACGGTGCAGACGAATTTGTCGCGTTCCGGTGAAAACGCTACAATCGTTTCCTCGTCCGTAGACGTCAACAACGACAACAATTCCGATGTCGGCAGTAACAAGCGCGAGCGACGCCGTGTTTGCTCCGGCGCGCCGAATGGATCCCTCTGCAGCCGCGATAGAGCTAGTCGACGTGTCGTTCGCGTATGACAAGCGTCCTGTGCTGCAAGGGATCACGATGACCGTTCCGCGCGGCAAGATCGTCGCGATCATGGGCGGCAGCGGCGGAGGCAAGACGACCATCCTGAGACTCATCGGCGGGCAGCTCAAACCCAATTCAGGCAACGTGCTCGTCGCCGGTCAATCGGTGCCCGATCTGGAACCCGAAGCTCTGTATGCGTTGCGCAGGCGCTTCGGCATGCTGTTCCAGTTCGGCGCGCTGTTCACCGACATGAGCGTGTTCGAGAACATCGCTTTTCCGATGCGCGAGCATACCGAGCTCAACGAAGAGCTCATTCGCGACCTGGTGCTCATGAAGCTCCACGCAGTCGGATTGCGCGGTGCCGCGGCAATGATGCCCACCGAGCTCTCCGGCGGGATGGCGCGCCGGGTCGCGCTTGCGCGCGCCATCGCGCTCGATCCGATGCTGGTGATGTACGACGAGCCCTTTGCGGGACTCGATCCGATCTCGCTCGGCATCATCGGGCAGCTCATAAGACGCTTGAACGACGCGCTCGGGACGACGTCGGTGGTGGTGACGCACGACGTGTACGAGTCGCTCAAGATCGTCGACTACATGTATTTTGTGTCTGAGGGCAGGATCATCGCCAGCGGCACGCCGGAAAGTGTGCGCGCATCCACCGATCCTTTCGTGCGCCAGTTCGTCGACGGCGCGCCCGACGGCCCGGTGCGCTTCCACTATCCGGCGCCTCCATTCCGCACGCAGTTGCTCGCCGATGTCAGCTGAGCTTGCGACCGGCGTCTTTTCGTGGCTGCGCCGGCTGGGCGCAACCGTCACCGGCACTGTCGGCAAGCTGGGCTATGCTTCGCGCTTTCTGATCATGGTGCTCGTGCTCTCGCCGCACGCCTTCCGGCGGCTGCATCTGACGCTGCGCGAAATTTACTTTGCCGGCGTCTTGTCTCTGGTGATCATCCTGATGTCGGGGCTATTCGTGGGTATGGTTCTCTCGCTTCAAGGCTACGAAGTGCTGAGCCGCTACGGAGCGGGCGAGCAACTCGGCATCATGGTCGCTCTGTCGCTGGTGCGCGAGCTCGGACCGGTGGTCGCGGGACTGCTCTTCGCCAGCCGTGCCGGATCGGCAATCACCGCCGAGATCGGCCTGATGAAGACGACCGAGCAGCTCGCGGCGATGGAGATGATGGCCGTCGATCCCGTGGCGCGCGTCGTCGCGCCGCGCTTCTGGGGCGGCGTGATCTCGATGCCGCTGCTGGCCGCGCTTTTTTCGGCGATGGGCATTTTCGGCGCATACATCGTCGGCGTCCGCCTGATCGGCATCGACGCGGGGGCGTTCTGGGGACAGATGCAGGCCGGCGTGGATTTCTGGCCTGACGTGACCAACGGGATAATCAAGAGCGTCGTGTTCGGCCTTGCGGTTTCAATTATCTCGGTGTTCGAGGGCTACGATGCCAAGCCGACCGCCGAAGGCGTTTCCAGCGCCACGACCCGCACCGTGGTCATTTCCTCGCTGGCGATCCTCGCTCTCGATTTCGTCATGACCGCATTCATGTTCCGCGGGATCGGCGCATGAACCGTTCCGCGATCGATCTTTGGGTGGGTATCTTCGTGACGATAGGGCTCGGCGCAATTCTTTTTCTCGGGCTCAAGGTTGGCAACCTGCTCACGCTCGATCGTGCGCCCGGCTACCGTCTGGAAGCGAGCTTCGATAACATTGGCGGCCTCAAGGTGCGCGCTCCCGTCAAGGCGGCGGGCGTCGTCGTCGGGCGTGTGGAATCGATCCGGCTCGATACCAAGACCTACGAAGCGGTGGTCACCATGCGCATCAACCAGGATGTGGCATTCTCCAAAGACACGATCGCATCGATCAATACATCGGGATTGCTGGGTGAGGTCTACGTGGGCCTCGACGCGGGCGGCGACACGGCGGTGCTGATGAACGGCGACCGGCTCGCCAAGACGCAGTCGGCGGTCGTGATCGAAAAACTCATCGGCCAGTTTCTATTCGACAAAGCGTCCGAAGGAGCCAAGAAATGAATGCACTCCATCACATCCTCACGCCGGCGCTTGCGGCCGTGCTGCTCGCAGGGTGCGCCGCGACGCCATCGCGCGTCGATCCACTCGAGCCGTGGAACCGTGCGATGTATTCCGTGCACGAGACCGTAGACACCGCGGTAATCAAGCCGGTCGCGCAGGCGTATGTCAGGAATACCCCCGACCCGGTTCGCACCGGCGTGTCGAATTTTTTCGGCAACATCGATGACCTGTTCTCCGGGATCAACGACGTGCTGCAGGGCAAGGCCAACCGGGCGGGAGACGCGTTTGGACGAGTTCTGCTCAATTCCACATTCGGCATCGCCGGAATTTTCGATCTTGCCTCGATGGCGGGCATCCCCAAGGACAAGAACGATTTCGGCCTGACCTTCGGCAAATGGGGCGCGCCGGACGGCCCCTACCTGTTCATCCCGCTGTTCGGACCGACCACGGTGCGCGACGGCACGGGCTGGCTGGTTCGTATCTACACGAGCCCCATCGGCTACATCGACGAGTGGGCGGTGCGCTGGTCGCTCTGGGGATTAGGATATCTCGACACGCGCGCGCAGCTCCTTGACAGCGAGACCGTGCTCGACACCGCGGCGCTGGACAAATATCGATTCCTGCGAAATGCCTACCTGAGGTCCCGCCGCTACCAACTCTACGAAGGCAACCCGCCGCCGGAGACGGAAGAATAAATCGACGGCCGCTGGCCTGATTCGGCCCGGCGGAACTTGTGCGCCCGGCCGCATGTCTCGCGTGAGCTGCCGTCCCATTTTGGAAATCGAGGAGCAACATGATTCGCAGGCTCGTAATTCTGTTTCTGGCACCTCTGTCCCTGTGCGCCGTGGCAGCGCTGGCTCAGGAGTCGCCCGATGCCCTGGTCAAGCGCGTCTCCGAGGACGTTCTCGCATCCATCCGCGCGGACAAGGATCTTCAGGCCGGCAATCAGGCCAAGGTCAAGGAGCTCATCGAGAGCAAGCTGGTGCCCCACTTCGATTTCACGCGCATGACCGCGCTTGCGATGGGTCGTAACTGGCGCAGCGCAACGCCCGAGCAGCAAAAGCAACTCACCGATCAATTTCGTACTTTGCTGGTCCGTACCTATTCGGGCGCCTTGTCGAACTATCGTGACAATACGATCGACTACAAGCCGCTGAAAATGAATCCAGGCGACAACGAGGTCACCGTGCGGACCGAGGTCCGGCGCCCTAGCCAATCGCCGGTGCCGATCGACTACAGCATGGAAAAGACTGCCGACGGCTGGAAGGCGTACGACATCATCGTGGCGGGCGTGAGCCTGGTGACTACTTATCGCGACGAATTTGGCGACATCATCAAAACTTCGGGCATCGACGGCTTGGTCAAGGCGCTCGGCGACAAGAATCGCGGGCCGGCGCCAAAGTGAGCGACTCGCCCGCTCGCGTCGACATCGCCGGCGACGGGTGGAGGGTCTCGGGCGCCCTGACCATGGATACCGCGGCGTCTCTGGTCGCGGCGAGCCGTGACATCCCGCTGCCAGGGTCGGGCGTGGTCGACCTTCGGGACGTCGAGGTCGTCGATTCCGCCGGCGTGGCGGTGCTGATGGCATGGAAGCGGCGCGCCTTCTCGGAGGGAATGCGGCTTGTATTCGAGAGCCTGCCGTCGACGCTGATCTCGCTCGCGGGGCTTTACGGCGTCGAGGACATGCTGCAGGAACCGGCGACTTAGACGCCCCGGCTAAACCGACGCTCGAGGCATCGCCAGGAAGGCCTCTTTGCGTGCCAGGTTGACGCATGAGGCACGCATGATTCCCGCCATCGAAATCGTCGAGATCGCCCGCCGTTTCGGCGCGGTTCAAGCGCGGGCGGGCATCGATCTTGCCGTTGCGCCCGGCGAGTTTTTCGGCCTGCTGGGTCCCAACGGCGCAGGAAATACAACGCTGATTTCAATCCTCGCGGGGCTCACCCGCGCCGACTCCGGCACCGCGCGCGTCCTTGGCCACGATGTCGTCGCCGATTACCCCGAGGCGCGGCGCCGTCTCGGGGTCGTTCCGCAGGAGCTCGTGTTCGACCCATTTGCATTCGCAACAACGACGAGTGGATCGACGAGATCCTCCATCACCTCGATCTGACCGGCAAGGCCGACGCGAACATGCGCTCGCTTTCCGGCGGCATGAAGCGACGCGTGCTGGTTGGCCAGGCGCTCGTGCACAAGCCACCGGTGATCGTGCTGGACGAGCCGACGGCGGGTGTGGACGTCGAGCTGCGGCAAAGCCTGTGGGGCTTCATCCGCAAGCTCAATCGCGACGGGCATACCATCATCCTTACCACGCACTACCTCGAGGAAGCAGAAAAGCTATGCGGAAGGATCGCCATGCTCAAGGCGGGAAGGATCGTCGCACTCGACACGACCCAGAATCTGCTTTCGAGCTTTGCGGGGCTGACTGTCAGACTCTCCGCCGAATCGCTTCCGGACGAATGGCGCCAGCGTGTGTTGCGCGAGGAGGGTACGAGCTACCTCCTGTCGCTCGAGAACTATGCCGAGCTCGAGCGCCTGCTCGCTTCGCTGCGGGACCAGGGCATCACGATCGGCGATCTGTCTTTGCAGGAAGCCGATCTCGAGCAAGTGTTCCTGCGCATCATGAAGCGGGCGGCATGATGCCGCGACCGACCATGCATGGCGTCGGCTGGCTCACGCTGCTCTACAAGGAGCTGTTGCGTTTCTGGAAGGTGAGCTTTCAAACGGTCGCGGCGCCCGTCCTGACCGCGCTTCTGTATCTGCTGATCTTCTCTCACGTTCTCGAGGGGCGCGTGTCGGTGTTCGGCGGAAGGGTGAGCTACACGGCATTTCTCATACCCGGACTGGTGATGATGGCGGTGCTGCAGAACGCTTTCGCCAACAGCTCGTCGTCGCTCATCCAATCCAAGATCACCGGCACTCTCATTTTCGTTCTGTTGTCGCCGTTGTCGCCATTGGACATGTTTGCCGCGTATGTGCTGGGCTCCATGGTGCGCGGACTCGTGGTCGGGATCGGGGTCTTTCTTGTGACGCTGTGGTTTTCGCCTGTCGCGCCCGTGCAACCCCTGTGGGCGCTCGCATTTGCACTGCTCGGCAGCGCGATCCTGGGAAGCCTGGGCCTGATCGCCGGCATCTGTGCAGACAAGTTCGACCAGGTCGCGGCGTTTCAGAATTTTCTTATCATGCCTCTTACCTTTCTTTCAGGCGTTTTCTATTCCATTCATACGCTGCCGCCGTTCTGGCAGACACTGTCGCACTTCAATCCGTTCTTCTATATGATCGACGGCTTTCGCTACGGCTTTTTCGGCTTGTCCGACGTGGATCCATCGAAGAGCCTCGCCATCGTCGCCATGAGTTGCCTTCTGCTTTCGGCGCTTACGCTGGCGCTCTTGCAGCGCGGATACAAGCTTCGGCACTAGTCTTTCCTCGTGGTCACTCCCGAATCCATCAAGCGCACGATCGAGGCCGGCCTCGCCTGCGAGCACGTAAGTGTCGAGGGCGATGGCCAGCACTTCCAGGCGTTAATCGTCAGCAGCGCATTCGAAGGTTTGATGAAAGTCAAACAGCATCAGCTCGTATATCGCGCACTTGGAGACAGAATGCGCGAGGAGATTCACGCGTTGTCGATGCTGACGCTCACGCCGGCGCAGTGGGCCGCGCGGCGTCGATCCTGATGGACAAACTTGCCATAGAAGGCGGCGGCGAGCTTCGCGGGGAGGTGCGGATTTCAGGCGCCAAAAACGCGGCGCTGCCGATCCTTTGCGCCTCGCTGCTCACCGCGGAGCCGCTCGTTCTTTCCAACGTGCCGCAGCTCAACGATGTGCGCACGATGGGGTCGCTCTTGTCGCAGATGGGAGTTCGCTCTGAAAAGTCCGATGGCTCGCTTACGCTGTCGGCGGCAAAAGTCGACTGGCCGCTTGCTCCGTACGAAATGGTCAAGACCATGCGCGCATCGATACTGGCGCTGGGCCCCTTGCTCGCGCGCTGCGGCGAAGCGCGAGTCTCGCTTCCCGGCGGATGCGCAATCGGGCTCCGGCCCGTCGACCAGCACATCAAGGGCCTGCAGGCCATGGGCGCGGAAATCGATCTCGACCACGGCTATATCGACGCCAGGGCGGCGCACCTGTCGGGGACGCAGTTCGTATTCGACGTCGTCACCGTCACGGGCACCGAGAACCTGATGATGGCGGCAACGCTCGCCGCGGGCACGACGGCCCTCGGCAACGCGGCACGCGAGCCTGAAGTCGTCGATC
This sequence comes from Betaproteobacteria bacterium, assembly GCA_005889025.1. Lineage (GTDB taxonomy): Bacteria > Pseudomonadota > Gammaproteobacteria > Burkholderiales > Casimicrobiaceae > PALSA-1003. The sequence continues at coordinate 4,776 of VBCZ01000447.1, read as the reverse complement.
TCGCCGAATGTCTGAAGGCGATGGGCGCCCGGATCTCGGGCGCCGGCAGTGACCGCATCGTCATCGAAGGGGTCGAGACCCTGCACGGCGCGCATCATTCGATCATGCCCGACCGCATCGAGACCGGGACGTTTCTCGCCGCTGCGGCCGCTGCGGGCGGCGACGTCGCGCTCCTCGGCGCGCGCGCCGACACCCTGCAGTCGGTGCTCGACAAGCTCATCGAGGCCGGGGCCGAGGTTTCGGCTGATGCGGCCGCCATTCGCATCAAGCGCCAGGACAAGCTCAAGTCGGTGACCATGCGCACGACGCCGTTCCCGGGTTTCCCCACCGACATGCAGGCGCAGCTCATGGCCTTGATGACCGTCGCCGACGACACCGCCGTAATCACCGAAACGATATTCGAGAATCGCATGATGCACGTGCAGGAGCTCAAGCGTCTCGGCGCCGACATCGAGGTCGAAGGCAACACGGCGATCGTCAAGGGTGTGCCGCGTTTGACCGGCGCTACGGTCATGGCGACGGATCTGCGCGCGTCGGCATGTCTGGTGATTGCAGGCCTTATCGCCGAAGGCGAAACGGTGATCGATCGCATCTACCATCTCGATCGGGGTTACGAGCGCATCGAGGAAAAGCTTTCCGCGCTCGGCGCGCGCATTCGCCGGGTCGCGTAGACAATCGAGTCCGAGGTGAGCGCCGTCCTGCAGCGCGACAGCGTCACGGCGATCCGCGGTTCTGTTCTGACGTTCACCGGGGACCCGTCCGTCGAAGATTCCGCGCGGTCCATGCGCTATGAATCCGATGCGATCGTGGCGATGTACGGCGGGCTTATCGTCGATTTTGGCGCAGCGGCGGAGGTGTTGCAGCGGCTGCCTCCGGGAACGAAGGTCACGGCGTATGCCGAGTCGCTGATCATGGCGGGTTTCATCGACGCGCACATTCATTACCCGCAGACCGCCATCATCGCGTCGCCGGCGGAGCACCTGATGGACTGGCTCGATCGCCACACCTACGTCGCCGAGCAGGAATTTTCCGATCAGGACCATGCGCGTGAAGCCGCTCGGGTTTTCATGCGCGAGTGCCTGCGCGCCGGAACGACGACCGCCGCGGTCTTCTGCTCCGTGCATCCCGAGTCGGTCGATGCGTTTTTCGACGAAGCCCTCGCCCGCAATATGCGAATGATCGCCGGCAAGGTGCTGATGGATCGCAACGCACCGCAAAAGCTGACGGACACGCCGCAGCGCGGATACGACGAGAGCAAAGAGCTGATCGCGCGTTGGCACGGTCGAGGGCGGCTCTCCTACGCGGTATCGCCGCGCTTCGCCGTGACGAGCTCCCCCGAGCAGATGGAGCTCGCCGGCTCGCTCTGGCACGAGCACGACGGGACGTTTCTGCAGTCGCACGTCGCGGAGAACCGCCACGAGGTCGACCGGGTGAAGGCGCTATTCCCCGAACGAAAGGGGTATCTCGACGTCTACGATCATTACGGCATGCTGGGCTCGCGCGCGATCTACGGTCACGGCATCTGGCTCGACGAGGACGAGCTCGCCCGATGTCACGCCTCGGGTACCGCGCTGGCGCATTGCCCGACGTCGAACATGTTTCTCGGCAGCGGCGTTTTCGACCTCGCGAATGCCCGGAAGGCGCGACGGCCGGTCCGCGTGGCGCTTGCGACCGATGTCGGCGGCGGCACTCATTTTTCGATGCTCTCGACCATGCACGACGCGTACAAGGTCGCCAGGCTCGGCGGCCGATCGCTTTCCGCTGCGCATGCCTTCTACCTCGCCACCCGAGGTGGCGCGCATGCGCTTTGTCTGGAAGACAGGATAGGCAGCATCGCCACGGGCATGGAGGCCGACGTCATCGTGCTCGACTTGAAGTCGACCCCGTTGATCGAGCATCGCATGCGGCATTGCAAAGATATCGACGAAGCGCTTTTCGTGCAGATGATCCTCGGTGACGAGCGGGCGACCCGAGCGGTATACATCGCCGGCGAGATCGGCTGGACGCGCGACGAACGTGTGAGCGCCTGAGGCAGTGCGATGAATGCGCTAAAATACTCGTTTGTCCGCCGCTATGCTGACATTGACTCTCGCGCTCGCCAAAGGGCGCATCTTCGACGAGACGCTGCCGCTTCTTGCCGCCGCCGGCATCAAGCCCGCTGAGGACCCCGAGACTTCGCGCAAGCTCATCATCGCCAGCAACCTGCCGGAGGTTCGCTTCATCATCGTCCGCGCATCGGATGTCCCGACCTACGTCGAGCATGGCGCAGCGGATCTGGGCGTCGCCGGAAAGGACATTCTGCTCGAGCATGGTGGCGAAGGGCTGTACCAGCCGGTCGATCTCGGGATCGGCCGCTGCACCATGGTCGTCGCCGCCAAGCGTGGCTTCGACTACCAGGGCGCGATTCAGCGTGGAGCGCGCATGAAGGTCGCCACCAAATACGTCAAGACCGCACGGCCCCGCTGGTGGGTCTGGCCGAGGCCATCGTCGATCTGGTCAGCAGCGGAAACACGCTCAAAGCCAACGATCTGGTCGCAGTCGAAGATATCCTGCCGATCAGCGCGCGGCTCATCGTCAATCCCGCAGCGCTCAAGCTCAAGCGCGAAACCGTGCAGCCGGTGCTCGATTCGATCGCCGCGGCGGCGAAAGGAAGCGCTCGTGGCTGAGTTTCGCCGTCTCGATTCGTCTGCGCCCGATTTTGCCGCGACGCTTGCGCGGCTGACTGCGTCCAACACCGCGCAGGACGAAGCGATCGACACATCGGTTGCCAACATCGTCGCCGACGTACGCATGCGCGGGGACGCGGCCGTGCTCGAATACACGGCACTGTTCGATCGGGTCAAGGCATCCAGCGTCGCGACCCTGGAGATTCTTGCTCCCGAGCTTGCAGCGGCATTCGATTCTCTCGATCGCGACACGCGCGATGCCCTGGTCGCAGCCAGCGGGCGGATTCGTGAATTTCACGAGCATCAGCGCGGCAAGTCGGCGTCGAGCTGGGAAATGCTCGACGCCGACGGCACACGGATGGGCCAGCAGGTGAACCCGCTCGAGCGAGTGGGCCTGTATGTTCCAGGCGGGAAGGCGGCGTATCCATCTTCGGTGCTTATGAACGCCATTCCGGGCAAGGTTGCCGGCGTGGCGGAAATCATCATGGTCGTACCCACCCCGGGCGGCGCAAGGAACCCTCTTGTGCTTGCCGCTGCGCATCTTGCCGGCGTAACGCGAGCCTTTGCGATAGGCGGAGCGCAGGCGGTGGCGGCGCTCGCCTACGGCACGGCGACGATCCCCGCGGTCGACAAGATCGTCGGCCCGGGCAATGCCTACGTCGCGGCCGCCAAACGGCGCGTGTTCGGCGCCGTCGGCATCGACATGATCGCCGGACCCTCGGAAATACTCATTATCGCCGACGCCAGCGCCAACCCTGAGTGGGTAGCAATGGATCTGTTTGCGCAAGCCGAGCACGACGAAATGGCGCAAGCGATTCTGCTCACGCCGGACGCGGCGCTGCTCGATGCCGTCGCGGAAAGCATGGCGCGGGAGCTCCCCACCATGCCTCGCAAGCACATCATCGCGGCGTCGATCGCCAAGCGCGGCGCGCTCGTCCGCGTGCGAGACTTGGTCGAAGCGTGCCATATCGCCAACACGGTCTCGCCGGAACATCTCGAGCTCGCGGTCGCCGATCCGGAACCGCTGTTCGGCCGGATCAAAAACGCGGGCGCGATTTTCATCGGGCACTACAGCTCGGAGGCGCTGGGCGACTACTGCGCCGGTCCCAACCACGTGCTCCCGACGGCGAAAAGCGCGCGCTTTTCGTCGGCACTGGGCGTGTACGATTTTCAGAAGCGAACCAGCGTGATCGAGGTATCCCGAAAAGGCGCCCGCACGCTGGGCAGGATCGCGGCTATTCTGGCGCGCGGCGAAGGACTCCCCGCGCATGCGGCAAGCGCCGAGCATCGGCTGCGCGGGTAGGTTGGTCGTTTCGCATGCCACAGCCGATCGAATCAGCGTGCTCGTATCGTTTATCAAAAGAGTGTAAGGGATGACATGGCCAAAGTATTCGCGATGTACAAGCATCCCGCCGATGCGGCGGCATTCGACTCGTACTACTATCGCTCGCACGTTCCGCTGGCAAAAAAAATTCCTGGACTCAAACGATACGATGTCACTCGCGGACCGATTTCCTCCATCGGCGGCGGGGCGGTGCCGTACTACTTGATAGCCGTCTTGACGTTCGATTCGCTTGCCGCAATTCAATCCGCACTCACGACACCGGAAGGTCAGGCCACCGCGGCGGATCTTGCCAAGTTCGCAACGGGTGGCGTCGACCTCTACGCAGCCGACGACGAATCGATATGACCGGCGGTCCACGCTGCGGCTCGGCAGCGGACGTCGTGGCGGATGTCGTTCGTCCGGAGATACGCGCGCTTTCCGCCTACGAGGTCGCCCGGAGCGAGGGCCTGATCAAGCTCGACGCCATGGAGAATCCCTACGCGCTGCCCGAGGCGGTGCGCTCGCGCCTGGGTCATGCCCTATCGCGCGTGGCGATCAATCGCTATCCGGACGGCGGTGCGCACGCGGCCAAGGCAGCTCTTGCGCGCGCGCTGCACATTCCCTCGCCGCTGGCGCTGCTTCTCGGTAACGGGTCGGACGAGCTCATTCACCTGATCGCGCTTGCGCTCGCCAAGCCCGGCGCAACGATGCTTGCGCCGGACCCGTCATTTGTGATGTACCGTCTCGATGCGCTTTTCGCCGGAATGCGCTTTGTCCCCGTCTCTC
>VBCZ01000446.1 GCA_005889025.1 Betaproteobacteria bacterium | reverse complement strand
CAACGAACGAGCGAATCATGTGTTCTCCTTGCGTGGGCAAAGCAAGCTAGCCAAAGATCGCAAGATTTGCGCCAATGACAAAAAACCGAGTGGATTGTACCTCACGTGCTCGCGGCACCGCAATGCATTTGTCATAGTGCAGCAGTTTTAGCGATCCGATGGGCGGTTATGAGCGTATCGGCGAAGCTGCCGCTGCGCGGCCGCTGCCGACCGTTTGCGGCACTTACATGACGCTGCGCGGCGGTCATAGCCATGTCCTGCGCGTGCACCCTGGAGCGCAAAAAAAAGGCGGAACCGAAGTTCCGCCTTTTGAGTCGTGCCATCGCTCTCGCTACTGGATCAGGCGAGTGTACTTGTGGATGAAGGTTCCAACGTAGTGCGCTAGTATGAATCCTCCCGAGGTGCCGACGAGGGTACCGTTGTTGAACGACTGTGCCGCGAAGCCTACGACCGGCAAGCCATTGTACGTTGCGGCCACTTGTTGGGTCAAGGCGCCCGTTCCCGTGTTTTGACGGATCGTCGCGCCACCGATCAATTGGTGCACCGGCGGTATGATGGTCGACGGTCCCGGGAAGAAGTTGAGCGTCACCCAGCCGTTCGGGAAGCCTGTCGCTATGTTGCGATTGTTGGCCGACAGGAGCACGTTGGTGTTGTTGAACGTGATCACGTTGGCTTCCCAGCATAGCGAGTCCACGCCTTGAGGCGGCGGCGGCGAGAACGTCGTCTGCTGCTGGACCGTCTGTTCCTCGCGGTTCCAGATAGTGATGCCCACGTCGTCGCACGCGCCCGTCGCCCGGAAGTTGCTCTCGAAGAGCTTGGTGACGTTGTATTGGGCGTTGTAATAGAAGTGCTTGGTCGGGAAGGTCACCACCCAGTCGGTGCCCGATGCCGTGCCCGCATCCAGCACGAACTCGTTGAAGATGTTGTCGTGCATCAGGATCGCGCTGACAGCGTCGGCGGTGTTGCTCGAAGCGGACCAGTCCGTGGTAACGACTTCGGTGTTGTTGAAGACCACCGACAGCTTCGGATTGACCTGCGACAGATCGGGCTGGATGCTGCCCGCTGGCGCCCACAGCGTCGTCGCCGAGAAGCTCGCCAAGGCAACCGCGTCTTCGGACGCATCGCCACCGGCGAGTGGATTGATCAGCGAGATGCCGCCGAACAGTCCGCCATTGCCCGGGACCAAGTCGGTCGGTGCAGTCGCGCCAACCGGCAGGGTCGGACAGTCGCCTGCCGCGTTTTCGGCCGGCGGCCTGCCCGGAGGCGACGGCTGGACGTGCGTAATGGCCGTCAGCGTACCGCCCGTCAGGTTGCCCATTTCGATGATTTCGACGTAGCCTTCCTTGGTCCGATCCAGTCCCGCGCCAGCAGGATCGGGCGCGACCAACAACACGTTCACGAAAGGTGTCGGCGCTGCTGCGTTACGCGAAACCGTCGGCGTCGTGCAGGACAGATCCGCAGTCACAATGCCTGCGCCTGCGCCCAACGGAACAATGGCGGCGGTCCAGACGTCCTTGGGCGAGAGCCACAAGTTGAAGTCAAGCACTTCGTGTGAGAACTTGCCTTCCAGGAAACGGACCTTGACCACCTTGCCCGAATTCGTCGAGTTGACGACCGACAAGAGTGAGTTGTACGGCGCAACACTGCCGAGCGTGCCGGTACCCTGCGTCGTGTAGTACGGATAGATCAGCGCCTGGCCGAGGCCATCGGGATTGACGTTGACCGCTTGCGCGGCGCCCGTCACTCCCAGCGCGCCCACACCCGCCAGCGCGGCGTACAGCGATTTTCTCTTGAACGTGTTCATGGTTTTTGATGACCCCTTTGTTTCGAGATTTAAAGTGATCACTTTAAAATCAACAGCAGGCGAATACTATTACAGCTTGCTACCCTTTACAAACTAATTTCCACCCCACAATCGGCTCCTCCTGGGCGGTTTCGCCAACGATGCGACTAGCCGCGTTCGCGATTGACGTACCAGGCGGTTCCCTTTTCGATAATCCAGCTCTCCTCGAAAGGAGTCTGGATACCTTTCATTCTCTCGTGGTCGTAAGTCAGGATCATCTTCGCTGTGCAGATCTCCGCTTCGCATTGAAGCGATTCGATCTTCACCGATCGCCACATCCCCGGCTTGTGCTTGAGCTTGTACACCTTGAGCGGCATCGCCTCCTGTGATGCGGCGCTCATGTACGTGTATGCCGTATCCAGATCTCCCTTGATCAACGCCTGCCAACGGGCATTGATCCGTTCGCTCACCGCTGCCTGCTTCACTTCCGCGGTTGAATCCTTGCTCAGGGCACCCGGCATCGAGGCACAGGCGGCGACCACCGCCGCGATCAGCACCGAAGCCCATGGTGCCACCACCGTCCATTCGGACCTGCTGTGTTGAGCACAAGGCGTGCCAAGCATTGTTTCCTTGCCTTGCCGCACCCGCTGCGTCGGGACTGCAACTTCACCGGAAAAACTCCGATCGCCCCGGCGCCACAGCACCGCCAACCTTGAGCAGAGCCTAAATAAAACGTTATGTATCGTCAATCGCTTTACTCCTATTTTATGCACTCGGTTCAGGGTGTTGCATCAGTGCAACATTGTCTGCGTCGCCATTTGGCGACGGTTTACGGCATTCCGGGCGGCTTCGCTACAGTTTTGTCCTTGGGAAA
>VBCZ01000081.1 GCA_005889025.1 Betaproteobacteria bacterium | reverse complement strand
TCCTTCGACGAATCGGTCGCCTTGCGCAGCTCGACGTTTCCGTGATCGAGCCGCAGACACGCGTAATGACCGGTGGCAATCGCATCCGCCCCGAGCGTTTGCGCGCAATCGAGGAAGGACTTGAACTTGATCTCGCTGTTGCACAGCACATCCGGATTGGGAGTGCGGCCGGCACTGTAGTCGCGCAGGAACGATGCGAAAACGCGCTCGCGATACTCCTTGGCGAAATTGACCGCGTCGAAATCGATGCCGATGACGTCGGCGACCGCCGCTGCGTCGATCAGGTCCTGGCGAGACGTGCAGTGCAGGTCGGTATCGTCGTCTTCCCAGTTCTTCATGAAGACGCCGACGACCTCGTGCCCTTCGCGCTTGAGCAGCCACGCGGCAACCGACGAATCGACGCCGCCGGAAAGACCCACGATGATGCGCTGCTTGGCTTTCATCGGGTCACCCGGGAGCCGCAGCTTCGCGGTACGAAGAAAAAAGGCAGGAGCCCACGGCCCCTGCCTTCTGTGCAGAAGCTCGGGCGAAGAGCCTTGCCCCGAGCGATCCGGCTGAACTACTGCCCCTTGGACTTTTGTTGCAGTTCCTTGGTCGCTTCAGCCGAGGGCTTCTCCGGTTTCGGACCCGCCTTCGACGCCGCGGTCGCCGCAGCGCCTTCCTTCGCGTTGAAGTATTCGGTGCCCGATCCCATCGACAATTCCTCGACGGCAGTCAGTTCCGTACGTTTCTTCGCGTTCGCGCTCTTCCTCATGGCTGCTTTTTCTTCGGGCGTCATCGCATCCCACTTGGCTTTTGCCGCGACCCGATCGGCCTTCAACCGGGCCTGCTCGGCGGGCGTGAGTATGAATGACTGAGTCTTTTCCTGGGCCATTGCCGGAAGACATCCAAACGCAAACGCTCCTACAACCAATGCAGCAAGCAGCTTTTTCATCGATTCATCCTTGGACACTGTTGAACATGTAATGCGCGGCACGAACCGGCGTCATTCCCGCATGAGGCTTGCAGTGAGGCCCTCGATCCTTCGCAACAGGTCGCGCCGCGTTTTGCTCACTGACCCGTTGACATTCTGTCGAGTGCGTCCGAGTCTGCCTGTTTTTTTGCGTTCGCGGCCTTTCTAGTGGCGGCTTTTTCTTCCGGCGTCATCTTGTCCCATTTAGCCTTGGCTGCGTCGCGCTCGGCTTTGAGCTTGGCAGCCTCAGGGCGACCTTCTCGACCGCCGACAATTCCGACAATCGCTTCGATGCCATCGCCTTCCTTGTCGCAGCCTTCTGTTCCGGGGTCATCTTGTCATATTGGGCCTTGGCCGCATCCCGCTCCGCCTTCAACTGGGCCTGGTCAACGGGCTGGGGGGCGGTCTTTTCCTGCGCTAAGGCGGAAACGGAGGCGAATGCAAACGCTCCGACGACCAATGCAGCAAGCAATTTTTTCATGTGTCTGTCCTCGTGGTAGTGGGTTCGGGTCTATCGGTCTTTTCCGCGTTTGCCCGAACCCTGGCTCGGCGCCTGGAAGTGCAAGAGCTTAATGATTATATTGAGGTTTGCTGTAGAGTGCAACGCTTCGCAGCGAATAGAACGCGGACGTTGCATCCCAGCCTGCCTTACTTTGTGCCGACGGGCTTGGCGGCAGCGCCGACGTTCGCCGTCGTATCCGTCTGGGCGGTCACGCCAGCTTTCGCCGTCGCTTCCGTCTTCGCCATCTTCTTCTTGGCCTTTTTCCTGGCCATCTGCGTCGATGCCAGGTCATCGGTTGTCGCCGGCTTGGTCTTCATGGCGGCGGAATCCGAGTTCCCCGTAGCCGCCATCGAACCCGGGGCAGAAGCGGGGTTGGCCAGCGTGGTCGTTTGCGCTGTCGCGATGAGCGACACGGCAAAGGCGCTCGCGATCAGCGCGGTCCAAAGCTTGCTCATTGGTCAGTCCTTTAGTTTGGGATTTGCTGGTCGACACTTGTGTCCGTGTCGCCGCCCATTAACGTAGGCCTTCGCCGTGCGGTTGACAGACCCGCCCTGCCCGCCCTTGGCGCACCCCGCCGCCGACTCATTCCATCGCTTGCCGCCGCCATGCGCGCCGGTCAGTCGGGATCGGTCCGCAACCATTCCCTCAACAGAGGAACGGTGATCGGGCGCTTGGTGGCGAGAGACGCGCGGTCGAGCGCCGCCAATGCCGCCATCAGCGATCCCATGTCGCGCCTGCGGTGTCGAAGCAGGTAGTCCACCACCTCGCTGGACAGGCTAAATCCGCGCTTTTGGGCATACGCGGCGAGCGCCGCAGATTTTTCTTCGTCGGGAAGCACGACGATCTCGTAGGTGAGCCCCCAGCCAAGGCGGGTTCGCAGATCTTCCCGCAACAGCAGCGCCGCGAGCGGCGTGCGACTTGCCGCAAGCAGGCGAGCACCGTTTTCCTTGAGCGCATTGTACAAAGTGAATATGCGTCCCGCGGCCGCGGCGTCGGCTTCATCGATGCGATCGACGACGATGAGCTGCTCCGCTGGCTGGAGGTCTGCGTCTTGGATTTCGGACGGATGCGCGAAGCGCCGGGAGGAAACGCCGCGCTCTTGCGCGAGCTCATGCGCCGCGTGCAGCAGGTGGCTCTTGCCCGAGCCCGGCGCCCCCCAGACCAACATTCCTGTCTCGTTTTGCTGGCCGGAGGCAAATCGCCTAAGCGCGTTGACCAGCTCGGCGTTGCGTCCGGGCAGAAAATTCTCGAACCGCGGTGACTCGGCCGCGGCCAGCTCTAAGACGAGTTGTTCCATCAGACGTACAGCGCAGACTCGTGGTAGGCCTTGCGGACGTGCCGAAGCGCGACCAGCAACGCAGCGCTCACGGGCAGCGCGAGGAGCACGCCGGCGAAGCCGAACAACTCTCCGAATGCAAGCAAGGCGAAGATGACCGCCAGGGGGTGGAGGCCGATGCGATCGCCGACCAGCCATGGCACGAGTATGTATCCTTCGAGCAGCTGGCCGACGCCGTACACCGCGAGCACCGCCACGAACCCCGGCCATCCGCTCCACTGCAACAGCGCCGCGAGTATGCCGAGCACGAGGCCCAGGCCGAAGCCCACGTAGGGAATGAAAACCAGAAGCCCGGTAAGAATGCCGATGGGCAGCGCGAACTGCAGACCGGCAATCGTGAGACCTATGGCGTAGTAGACCGCGAGCACGCCCATCACCGAGAGCTGCCCTCGCAGGAATTCGGCGAGCACGTCGTCGATCTCCCTGGCCATCGTGCGCACCTTCGGCACCCATGGACGCGGCAGCAATTCGTCGATCCGCGCGAGGAGCAGGTTCCAGTCGCGAAGCAGGTAGAACATCACGACTGGAATCAGCAGCAGATTGATCACGATGCCCAGCAGCATCGTCCCGCCCGTCTTGAGGCCGGATAACACCTTCAGCGACAGCGATTCGGCGCTCGCAAGATTGTCGGCGATGAGCTCCTTGATCGACGCCAAGTCGAGCTGGAGGTCGATGCCGAATTTCTCGTTGAGCCACGGCGCAAACTGAGCGAAGAACGTCGCCGCAAGCTCCGGCAGTCGCCTCGCGACCTGCGAGAACTCGGTATGCACCAGCGGCGTCAGAACCACAATCAGCACAATAATCAGCAGAATCACCAGGAGCATGACCAGCAAGGTCCCGACAGTGCGCGGCACGCGATGGCGCCGCAACCAGTTCACCGCGGGATTGCCGAGATACGCGAGAATGGCCCCGATCAGGAAAGGCGTCAGAATCGGCCCGAGAAAATGCAGCAGGGCCGCAACCGCGACAATCGCCACCGCGAGCCAGACGTAATGATGCGTGCGTAGTCGCCTCGAAGTCGCGACTACGATTTCGACCTGGGGCGCAGGTTCGACCGGCGTGCCGTCTCGCGGCTTGGTGGGTGTCATTTCCGCTAAAATACGACAAAAGTTCCGCACTCTACCGCGCCGGGCGCGGTCACTCAATCACAATGCCACCGTCCGGTCCTTCCCTGTCCTACCGCGATGCCGGCGTCGATATCGACGCCGGCGACCGGCTGGTCGAGAACATCAAGCCGTATGCGAAGCGGACGATGCGCCCCGAAGTCATCGCCGGCATCGGCGGCTTCGGTGCGCTGTTCGAACTGCCGAAGCGATACCGCGAACCGGTGCTCGTCGCCGGAACCGACGGTGTGGGAACCAAGCTCAAGCTTGCCTTTGCGCTGGGCAAGCACGACACGATCGGGATCGATCTCGTCGCGATGAGCGTCAACGACATCCTGGTCCAGGGCGCCGAACCCCTTTTCTTTCTCGATTATTACGTCTGCGAGCGGCTCGAGGTGGAGATCGCCACCGAAGTCATCAAAGGCATCGCGCTCGGCTGTGAGCGCGCCGGCTGCGCCTTGATAGGCGGCGAAACCGCCGAGCACCCGCGCGCCTTCACACCCGGTGAATACGATCTCGCCGGGTTCGCCGTCGGAGTCGTGGAAAAATCCAAGGCGATCGACGGGAGCCGCATCGGCGCCGGCGACGTCCTTATCGGGCTCGCATCGAGCGGCCCGCATTCCAACGGTTTTTCGCTGATACGAAAAATCATCGAGACGTCGCGCGCGGATCTTGCTCGAACGCTGCCCGAGCTCCCCGCCCAGCAAAGGCTGGGCGAGGCGCTTCTCGAGCCGACGCGCATTTACGTCAAGCCGGTTCTGACCCTGCTGGGCGAGCTTCCCGTTCACGGAATGGCGCACATTACCGGAGGCGGCCTGATCGAGAACGTGCACCGCATGTTTCCCGGCCATGTGGCGGCGCGCCTCGACAGCCGGCGCTGGCCGCGCCCCCCGGTCTTCGACTGGCTGCAGCGCGCGGGCAACGTCGCGACGGCGGAAATGCATCGCGTATTCAACTGCGGCATCGGTTTCCTTCTCGTGATGCCGGCGGATGCCGTCGCACAGGCGCTCGCGCGTCTTGGCGAGCTGGGTGAACGGGCGTACGCGATCGGCGCGGTCGTGCCCCGTGACGCGGGCGTGGCGGGAACCGTAGTCGAGTGAGTTAGCCGGAACCGAATCGAACCCGATGAAACGGCTGGTTATCCTCATTTCCGGCCGCGGATCGAATATGGCCGCGATTCTCGACGCGGTGCACGCCGGGACCATCGCCGCGCGCGTGCAGGCAGTCATCAGCAATCGCCCCGGCGCCGCGGGCCTCGCAACCGCCGCGAGTCGCGGCTTTGCTACTTCGGTCGTCGACCAGGGCGCCCATCGCGACCGCGAATCGTTCGAGCAGGCACTTGCCCGAGCGCTTGACGCGTTGTCGCCGGACCTGATCGTGCTTGCGGGCTTCATGCGAATACTCTCGCCGGGCTTCGTCCAGAGATATGCCGGGCGCATGATGAACATCCATCCTTCGCTGCTGCCGGCGTATCCGGGGCTGGATACGCATCGCCGAGCCTTGGCCGACGGTGTGCGTATCCACGGCTGCACGGTGCACTTCGTGACCGCCGACGTCGACCATGGGCCCGTCGTCGCGCAAGGCGCGGTTGCGGTGAGGCCGGAGGACGACGAAAAAACGCTGGCCGCGCGCGTCCTGTCGGTCGAGCATCGCGTCCTGGTCTCGGCTGTTCGATGGTTTTGCGAAGGCCGCCTGGTCATCGAAGGAAGTCGCGTGCGCGTTATGAACGAACTCGGCAACGAGTCCGCGTTGATCGTTCCCGCCGTGAATCTGTCACAGCAGGACGAGGACGTCGAACGGGAACCCAGGCACGAACCGTGAGCAGGATCGCCGAAATGATCTCCGCAGTGCGCGCGCGCCCGCGCCGCGTGCTCGCGCTCGCCGTGATCGCGTCGGCGCTGGTTCATCTCGCGCTCACGCTGTGGCCTGCGCCCGCGCCAGGCGACGTTGATTCGCTGCCGCCCCTGATGGCGACGATCACCGAGCTGCCGCCGCCTCCGGCGGTCACCGTGCGTCAGCAGCCGACGCCCAAGCGACGAGCGACGATCGCAAGGGCGTCCGCAGCGCCTGCGCTCGTGATCCCCGACGTCCTCTCCGCGCCTTCCGCACACGTCGAGCCGGCACCGGCGATGGATCTGGCGCCCGTCGTTGCCGAGCTTCGCCTCGACGAGCCGGCCGTAGCATTGCCTCTGGAGTCACCTCCGCCGCCGAAACAGCTGCCCCCGCGCATCGATCTCGCCTATCGCGCATTCCTCGGAACGCGCGGCTTTTTCATCGGCGAAGGAGTCTATCGGCTCGAGCATCAGGCGAACCAGTACAAGATCTCGACGGTCGCCGAGGCGCGCGGGCTTGCTGCGCTGCTGTTTCACGGCCAGGCGCTAGCCAGGAGCGAGGGCGCGATCACCAGCGCGGGCCTGCAGCCCAACACCTATAGCATCGAGCGCACCAGCAATCACCGCCGCGAATCGGCGACGTTCGACTGGGAAACCGGGATGGTGCTGCTC
>VBCZ01000080.1 GCA_005889025.1 Betaproteobacteria bacterium | reverse complement strand
TTGCCGCTCGGCGAGCCTGCCGACATCGCTTTGCACGCATTCTTCCGAGGGCGCGCGCGGATGGGCGTGCGCGACCGCGCCTTCGTCGCCGAGGGCGTCTTTGCGACATTGCGTCGCCTTCGATCGCTGACCCGGCACGCCGGGACGTCGACGCCGCGCGGCCTCGCGATCGCTGCCGTCTTGCGCGAGCTCGGTGTCAGCCTGCGCGAGCTCGAGCCCGTCCTTTCCGAGGACGAGCTTGTGTGGGCGAAGGACTTCAAG
>VBCZ01000445.1 GCA_005889025.1 Betaproteobacteria bacterium | reverse complement strand
GAGGCGATGAAAGTCAGCGGTGCGAGTTCGCGCTTTGTTGCGCCGTACGCCATCGCCGCCATGCCGGCGCGCTATGCCTTCGAGCGCGGCGCGTGGCAGGAGGCGGCGAAGTTGCAGCCAACCGGCAGCAACTATCCGTTTGTCGAGGCCATCACGTATTTCGCGCGCAGCGTGGGCGCGGCGCGCAGCGGCGATCTCCCCGCGGCCCGCAAGGATGCCGAGCAGCTCGAATCGCTCCACAAGGCGCTACTCGACGCGAAGAACAACTACTGGGCCACCGAGGTCGAGGTGCAGCGACTGGCCGCGGCTGGATGGATCGCGCTGGGCGAGGGCAAGTCCGAAGAGGCGCTCAAGTTCATGCGCGCGGCCGCCGATCTCGAAGACCGCAACGAGAAGCACATCGTCACGCCCGGTCGCATCGTTCCCGCGCGCGAGCTGCTGGGCGAGATGCTGCTGGAGGTCAAGCAACCCCAGGCGGCGCTCAAGGAATTCGAGGTGTCGCAGAGTCGCGAGCCCAACCGCTTCCGCAACTACCTGGGTTCCGCGCGCGCCGCGGAAATGGCGGGCGATCGTGCCAAAGCGACCGGCTACTACCAGAAGCTCCTGACGCTCGCGAAAGATGCCGACACGGCGCGGCCCGAGCTGGTCAACGCAAAGAAGCTTGCGCAACGTTGAGCAGGTCCGCCGGATTCATTCGCGCGACCCTGTTGTGCGCGGCGATCGCGGCCCTCGCCCCGATTGCCGCCGCCGACCCCTACGAGGCGGATCCCGATCTCGCCACGCGCGACGACGATTACGCCGCGGGCAAGCGCGCGGTCGAGAAGAAGGACTGGGTGGAGGCCGCGCGCCTTTTCCAGCGCGCGGAGATGCGCCATCCCGACCACGCCGACCTTCAGAACATCATCGGCTTTTCCTACCGCAACCTGAAGCAGTACGACCTCGCGTTCAAGCACTACAAGCGCGCCATAGAGATTGATCCGCGCCATCGCGGCGCGCACGAATACATCGGCGAAACGTACCTCATGACGGGGGATCCGGCCGGCGCGGAGAGGCACCTCGCGGAGCTCAGGAAGATATGCCTGCTGCCCTGCGACGAGTTGAAGGACCTCGAGCGCGCGATTGCGGATTACCGGAGCAGAAAATAATCACCGTCTAGAAACAAAGAGCCGACACCGGTCCGGGCGCTGGTAGACTACCAGTCCTTTCCAAGGATATGAGCTTTGATCGAAATCCTGCAGTGCTTGAAGAAATACGGTCAGCGCCTCGATTTGGAGATTGCCAAAGAGATGGGCGTGCCGCTCGCAACCGTGCGCCAGCAGCTTGCCGGCCTGGCAGCGACGGGGGCAATCATCACGTGCAATTTGACCCGCTTCGAAAATGGCAAGCGGATTGAGGCGTTGCAGTGCCGCGTCTCAGGGTATGTCCCGCCGCTAGCGCCCGGTCGAAAGGCAAAGCCGACGACGTAGTCAGCTTTTGCTGCCGAAACCGCCGCATCGGCATTATCACGGCAGGCGGATCCGCGCCGTTCGCTGGCGGCCGCATGTGCGCCATCGTTCAAGTCTGATCAGCTTGGCGCACGCAGATCAGAGGTGACAGGTCTCCAGCCGGGCGACTGCGCACTCACGTGCTCGGTTGCGTATGCGATAACGTCCGGGTCGGCTGCGATATTCGATTACGGCAGATCACCTCTCGCCAAGAGGCGTGGCAAATTGTCTGCAACAAAACGACTATGACAACGCGGAGCGAATGTGTCGCTGCTTCTTACATTCGCTAAAGCGTGGACAGATGGGTTCGTGGTAAGTGGCTGAACGTTGGCAATTTGCTCGGAGTTGGAATGCCTATTGCAACATTCAAGAATGAAGCGCGCAGAATGGTGGTGTGCCGCACAGCGCGCGCGACGACCGCCATGCGGCATGGACGATTCCGAAGCAATGGTGAGAGAAATTTGCCAAGCCTGATCAGACCGACCGTGATTTGGGGTGGTACCAGCGAATGGCACACGAGCTTTCGCAAATGGTGGACGAGGACAAAGCTGCCTCGACGCTTCAAACAGCCGTGGCATGCGGTCAGCGTTGTCGGATGGCTTGGTGCGTGCGCGTCTACCGAGGAGCTGCAATATAAACGCTTCTTGAGCGACGATGCGCCCCCGCTGCCGCTTCCAGCTTGTTCGTCGCCCTGGCGCTGCAAATGCATTTACCACCATTACTCAGACCGTCGCGGGATGCGCCGCCGGGAGACGGATCGCGGCACGGTCTCGAACCCCAGGTCCGGGACAGAAAGGCGCGAGGGCCTTCGAGCGCGCGGACGCCGGGCAGGCGATCGGGCTTATTGACAAAGCTAAGCGCGAGTGTCGCGACCCATCGAGCACTGGCGCTCTTAGGCTGCGTGATCTTCTGGTTGCGTCGACGTTAGTCCCGCCGGACGCGCCGCACTGAACTGCACGGCTGCCGCCGGCGAGGCTACATCTGCTTGAACAAATGGTTGAAGGTGCGGCTCACTTCGAGTTTTTCCTGGCTGCCTTTCACATGCACTATCTGACGGCCGCTGAGGTTACGGCTGACTTGCTCGACTGCATCGACGCGAACCACGGTGCCGCGATGGATTTGCCAGAATTCATCCGGGTCCAGTTCATCGATCAGCTCTTTGATCGGCTTGCGGATCAGGGCCTCGAAATCCTGGGTCTGCACTCGAGTGTATTTGTCCTCGGCGCGGAAGAACAGGATGTCGCTGGTCGGGATCATCCGTATGTTGGCGCCCACGCTGGCCTGCACCCAACGCATGTATTCGCGTGGTTTCAGGCCGCCAGCGCCGAGCCGTTGCGATAGCTGCGCCAGTAGGTCATTCATCGGATCCGGCTCTTGCTTGAGGCGCGCGCGCAGGCGCTCGCAGGTCAGCGCCACCCGCTCCGGCTCCGCCGGCTTCAGCAGATAATCGACCGCACCGTGCTCGAAGGCACTGATGGCGTATTGGTCGTGGGCAGTGACGAAGACCACATGAACCCGGCCGGCCAGCGCTCGGGCAGCCTGTATGCCGTCCATCCCGGGCATGTTGATGTCGAGAAAGACGATATCGGGCTCCAGGCTCTGCACGAGGGCTATTGCCTCGCGGCCATTGGCGGCCTCGCCCACAATCAAGAGCTCGGGCCAGGCTTCCTTCAAGCGGTCGATGATCTGTTCACGCATCAGGCGTTCATCGTCGGCAATGACGGCGCTGGGGGTTGCCAAGGAGCGCATGCTGGGACGTCCAATTAGGCTGGGGTGGGAACGATTTCGTAGGGCACTTTGATGGTGGCACAAGTGCCACCCGCGGGTGGCACGCTGATGATCAGCTCGGCCCGGCCGTGGTACAAGGCCTTCAACCGCTCGCGGACATTGGCGAGTCCCACGCCAGCTTCGGCTTTCGGCGCAAAGCCGATGCCCGTATCGAGCACATGGACGGCCAACTGGCCGTCGACGATCTCGGCACCGATCTCGAGCCGGCCGCCCTCGGCCTTCGGTTCC
>VBCZ01000083.1 GCA_005889025.1 Betaproteobacteria bacterium | reverse complement strand
AAAAGACGATGGTGCCGACTGAAATCAAGGTCGCGCTCATAGACCGTCTGACCGACGCGGGACTTCCGGCGATCGAGGCCACCAGCTTTGTATCGCCGAAATGGGTCCCGCAAATGTCCGATAACGCCCGCGTCATGGCCTCGATCCGCCGCAAGCCCGGCGTTCGCTACCCGGTGCTCACGCCGAATCTCAAGGGACTCGAGGCGGCGCTTGCCGCCGGTTGCGACGAAGTGGCGATCTTCACGGCGGCGTCGGAGACGTTCTCGCAAAAGAACATCAACTGCAGCATCTCGAAAAGCCTCGAGCGGGCGCGTCCGGTCGCTCAAGCTGCGAAAGCGCACGGCGTTCGGGTGCGTGGCTATATTTCCTGCGTTCTCGGATGCCCATACGAAGGCGACGTTTCTCCCGCACGCGTGCGCGATGTCGCCGCGGCTCTCAAGGCGATGGGCTGCTACGAGATCTCGCTCGGCGACACCATCGGAACGGGGACGCCGGGGAAAACACAAAAGCTGCTGGCAGCCGTCGCGAGCGCGGTACCGATCGGCGAGCTTGCGGTGCATTTCCACGATACTTAGGGGCAGGCGCTGGCCAATGTGTACGCCGCGCTGGAGCTCGGCGTCGCGACCTTCGACAGCTCGGTCGCAGGGCTCGGCGGGTGTCCTTACGCCAAGGGCGCGACCGGCAACGTCGCCAGCGAAGACGTGCTGTATATGTTCAATGGCTTGGAGATCGAAACCGGCGTCGATCTTGCCAAGCTTCGCATGGCGGGAAGGTTCATCTCCGACTTTCTCGGGCGCGAGCCGATGTCGCGCGTTGCGCGTGCGCTCGATGCCAAGGAACCGCTTTCCAAGACGGGCCTGGCGTGACCGTCCCCGCGGAAGAGGCTTCCGTCGCCTCCCCGTGCAACAGCGTGTGCAGCATCGATGGCGCGACCGGTTTTTGCGCGGGCTGCTTTCGCACTCTCGTCGAGATCGCGTCGTGGTCGGATTTGTCGCTGGCCGAGAAGCGTACGCTCATCCCGATTCTTGAGCGGCGGCGGTCCGTTTACGGCAGCGCTGTCGCTTCGAGACTGGCTGTCGATGCCCAGCGCTGACTGGTACTTCGATTTCGTCTCGCCTTTCTCGTATCTGCAATGCGAGCAATTGCCACAGCTCGCGACATCGATGCGAATACGTTATCGGCCGGTGCTTTTTGCCGGTCTGCTCAAAGCCCACGGCCACAAGGGGCCCGCGGAGATCGCCTCCAAGCGCATTTTCACGTACCGCTTTGTCGTATGGCAGGCGGGCCGCCTCGGCATTCCCATGAAGTTTCCCGCGGTGCACCCGTTCAATCCGCTGCCTTTGCTGCGGCTCGCCATCGTGGCGGACTGCGAGCCCGATGCGGTCCGGCGGATTTTCCGATTTGTCTGGCGCGACGGTCGGCTCGGCGATCTTCCCATCGAATGGGCAGAGCTCGTCGCCGAGCTGGGAATTCAAGATGCGTCGGCCCGCGTCGAAGCGCCCGAAATCAAGGAGTCGCTGCGACGCTCGACCGACGAGGCGCTGGCGAGAGGCGTATTCGGCGTCCCCACGCTCGCCATCGGCGACGAGCTTTTCTGGGGCGCGGATGCAACAGCGATGGCGTTGGATTATGTCGCTCAGGGCTGCAGATACGCAGATCCCGAGATGGCGCGGATCGCCAGCCTGCCGATTGGCGTCGAGCGCGAGGCGCAGAAGCGCAAATGACGACAGCGACCGTGGTCACTTCCCGCGATGCTTTGGCGGCAGGATCATCGCGCGCACGGTCGCGGTCTGTTCGGCCCTGCGCAGCGCGAGCTTCCTGGCGAGCGCTTTGTCGGTGCGCGCGAGCATGGCAACCGCGAACAGCGCGGCGTTGGCGGCGCCGGCTTCGCCGATGGCGAAGGTCGCCACCGGGATGCCCTTGGGCATCTGCACGATGGACAACAGCGAATCCTCGCCGCGCAGATACTTCGATGGCATCGGCACGCCCAGTACCGGCAGCGTGGTCTTCGCGGCAATGACCCCGGCGAGATGCGCAGCCCCGCCCGCTCCGGCGATGATGCATTCGAGTCCACGCGCGACGGCGCCTTCCGCGTACGCGAAAGAGTCGTCGGGAGTGCGGTGCGCTGACAGAACCCTCGCCTCGTAGGGCACGCCAAACGCGTCGAGCTGCGCGACCGCGTGCTGCATGATTTCCCAGTCGCTGTCGCTGCCCATGATGACGCCGACCAGCGGCGCGCGTTTGCCTCGAGGCATGTTTATCCTCTACCGGAATGGTTGACGACTATTTCCGCCACGATGCTCCCCTCAAGGCGCTCGATCGGCGAAGCGCACGAATCTCCCCTCGCCCGCTTTAGCGGAGGAGAAAGGGGTGAGGATCGAGCTTTGCTGATTGCAATCATTTCCGCAAGGCTTCAGCAGCCGCAAATTTCGCCGCGCCGATTTTACCATCGAGGCGCGAGACGCCATTCGCGGCGTTTGTCCAAAGGCCTCGATGCGCGATCTCTACAATAGGCGATAATAGGACCGATGTCGCTGCCGAACCTTTTCGTCTCTCCGCTCCGCTGCGTATTCGCGGCACTTGCCGTTACCGTCGCTCTGGCCGCGCATGCGCAGACGGGCGATACCGATTTTATCGCCGCGCGCGACGCGTTCCAGACCGGCGACGCCGCGCGTCTCGATAGAGTCGCGCCGCGGCTTAAGGGTCATTTGCTCGAAGTCTATGTCGCGTACTGGCAGCTTCGCCTTGGTCTCGACGACGCTGGCCCTGAGCGAGTGCGCGCGTTTCTGACGCGCGCGGATGGCATGCCGCTTGCCGACCGGCTTCGCTCCGAATGGTTGAAGTCGCTGGGCAAGCGCGCGCAATGGGACTTGTTTGCAGAGGAATACCCCAAGCGCGTCGGCGACGATGTGGAGATGACGTGCTATGCCTTGCAGTGGAAGCGATCGAAGGACGGCGACTCCACTCTGCACGATGCCCGGGCCTTCTGGTTCAGCGGCCAGGAGCAGCCGGACGCCTGCCAACCGCTTTTCGCAGCGATGCTCGCGCGAGGCTCGCTCACGAGCGCTGACGTGTGGGCCCGGGTGCGTCTGGCGCACGAAGCGGGGAATTTCCGACTCGCGGTGCGCCTGATCGGCGAACTACCCGCTGCCGAGCGTCCGGACCCGCGCGACCTCCAGCGGGTCGATCGCGGCGCCGCAGCGGCGCTGGCGAAAGGCGATTTTCGTTTCGCGTCGCGTGCCGGGCGCGAGCTCGCGCTATACGCTTTGGACCGCGTCGCGCGCAACGACCCGGCGGCGGCGCATGAGGCGTGGCTGCGCGTTCGTTCGCAGATGCCCGAGCCCGACCGCGTCTACGGCAATCTGATCGTTGCATTCAATGCGGGGCGAAGCTTGTCTCCTTTCGCCAATCAGTGGTATCGCGAAGCCGACGGTGCGGCGCAGAACGAGCTCCAGCGCGCATGGCGCGTGCGCGCCGCGCTGCGGGCGTTAGCATGGAAAGACGTGGCTTCCGCCATCGAAGCGATGCCGGAAGCGCAGGCGCAGGAGCCCGCGTGGCGCTACTGGAAGGCGCGCGCCCTGGCCCACGAGGGCCGCGACAATGACGCGACGCGGCTTTATGGCTCGCTTGCGACCGAGCACCATTTTTACGGTTTTCTGGCCGCGGAGGCGATACGCGCCGCGGTCATGCCGGTAAGCGAGCCGATCGAGGTTGATTCCGCCGCCATCGCGGCGTTCGGCGAGCGCGACGCCGTGAAGCGTGTGCTCGCGCTTAGCGCGTTCGATCTGCGCCCCGAAGCGATTAGGGAGTGGGCGTATGTCGTGCGGGGCCTCGACGACGATGGCTTGCTTCTCGCCGCCGAATACGCGCGCCGCGTCGGCCTGTACGACCGTTCGATCAACACCGCGGAGCGCACACAGCGCAGACACGATTTTTCGCTGCGCTATCCAACGCCTTTTCGGGAAAGCATTGCCGAAGCCGCGCGCGACAACGGCATCGACCCCGCCCTGGCATTCGGGCTCGTCCGGCAGGAAAGCCGTTTCGTTGCCGGCATTGTGTCGAGTGCGGGTGCGACCGGTCTGATGCAACTCATGCCGGCAACTGCGCGATGGGTCGCGCAGCAGACCGGCAGAGTGGATTACCGCGCGTTGAGTCTGGACGAGCCCGAGCTCAATGCGCAACTGGGGACATACTATCTTCGCCATGTGCTCGATCGGCTCGACGGTATGCCGGTGCTTGCGACCGCGGCATATAACGCCGGCCCCGGGCGCGCGCAAGCCTGGCGTGCTGCAACCGAGCTCGA
This sequence comes from Betaproteobacteria bacterium, assembly GCA_005889025.1. Lineage (GTDB taxonomy): Bacteria > Pseudomonadota > Gammaproteobacteria > Burkholderiales > Casimicrobiaceae > PALSA-1003. The sequence goes on along the minus strand of VBCZ01000083.1, from coordinate 8,026 downwards.
AGGCGCAATCTTCGCAGAAACCATTCCTTTCAACGAAACGCGCGACTACGTGAAAAAAGTGCTCGCCAATGCGATGTTCTATCAGGCGCAGCTCGGGCTTCCGTATGTCTCGCTGAAACAGCGACTCGGCGTAGTGGAGCCGCGCGGCATGGCCGCCGCGGCATCGCTGCCGGCGCCCGATCGATCCGAGCCCCGATGAATCAGCGTACCGTTGTCGTGCTCGGAGGCAGCGGCTTCGTTGGACGCCACGTCGTGGCACGATTGGCGTCAGCATCGCATCGCGTGGTCATACCGACGCGAAGCCGCGAACGCGCCAGGCACCTCATTCTGCTGCCGACGGTCGACGTGGTCGAGGCCGACATTCACGACGAAGCGACGCTGTCGCGTCTGACGCGCGGGGCAGACGCAGCGATCAATCTCGTCGGCATTCTGCACGAGCGCAATCGCGGCGACTTCGACCGGGTCCATATCGAGCTTGCGCGCAAGCTCGCCGACGCCTGCCGTACGAGCGGTGTGCCGCGATTGCTGCACATGAGCGCGCTCAATGCGGATCCGGATGGCCCGAGCCTCTACCTGCGCAGCAAAGGCACGGCGGAAGCCCTCGTTGCTGAATCCGGATTCGAATGGACCATCTTTCGTCCGTCGGTGATTTTCGGCCGCGAGGACTCGTTTCTGAACATGTTCGCAAAGCTCGAGCGCTTGCTGCCGCTTGTCGCACTGGCGTGCCCCGACGCCCGCTTCCAGCCGGTGTACGTGGGCGATGTCGCGCATGCTTTCGTGCGGGCGATCGACGACGATCGCACCCATGGTCAACGCTATGCTCTTTGCGGCCCCGAGGTATATCGGTTGCGCGATTTGGTGGCCTACGTCGGCAAGTTGACCGGCCACGAACGCCCGATCCTGCCACTGGGTCCGGGACTTTCCCGGCTGCAGGCACGCCTGCTGGAGTCGCTGCCGGGCCCGCTCATGAGCCGCGACAATCTCGCGTCGATGAAAAAAGACAGCGTGTGCGGGTGTGCGTTTCCGGACATTTTCGGTATTGCGCCCACGTCGCTGGAGGCGATCGCTCCGAACTATCTGTCGCCTGCCGCGACCAGGAGCCGCTACGACAAGCTCCGCACGCAGACGCCGCCCGGCTGAGCTTCTTCCGCTTTTGAGCGTTGCATCGTTGCGCCGCGCCATTTCCGTGACGTGCCGGGCCTTGCGCGTGACCTGGCACTCTCCGTGAAAATCTATCGCGTCGGCGGCTCGGTGCGCGACGAACTGCTCGGCAGGGCAGTCGCAGATCACGACTACCTCGTCGTCGGGGCAACGCCAGAAGAGATGAAGGGTTTTCCTGCATCCGGAAACCCAAGCGGAATATGCCTTGGCGCGCACCGAGCGCAAGAGCGGGCGCGGCTACCATGGGTTCACCTTTCATTCCGATCGCGGTGTGACGCTGGAAGAGGACTTGCGCCGTCGTGATCTCACCATCAATGCCATGGCGCGCGCTGCCGACGGCACGCTTATCGACCCTTACGGCGGCAAAAGCGATTTGCGATCCGGGATCCTGCGCCACGTAAGCCCGGCTTTTGCCGAAGATCCGCTGCGGGTGCTGCGCGTTGCGCGCTTTGCAGCGCGCTTCGGTTTTTTCGTCGCTCCCGAAACCGAGGCGCTCATGCGCGCGATCGTCGCCGCGGGCGAGATCGCAACCTTGACGGTCGATGCGCTTTTCGGCGTCCCGCAGCCCGTCAAATATCACCCCGAGTTCGACACCGGCGTGCATGTATCGCAGGCGCTCGACTATTGCGCTAAAGCCGGCGATGCCCTGCCGGTTCGCTATGCCGTGCTGGTTCACGACCTTGGCAAGGCCGCCACACCCAGCAGGGAATGGCCCCGCCATATCGCGCACGAAGCGAGAAGCGTTCGACTGGTCGAGCGCTTCAGCGAGCGACTGCGCGTGCCCGGTGATTGTCGCGATCTCGCAAGGCTTACCGCGCGATTCCATGGCACCGTGCATCGTGCCGCGGAACTGCGTCCGGCAACGGTGCTCGACCTGCTGCAGGCGTCCGACGCGCTACGACGGCCCGAGCGCCTCGGCGGGCTCTTGAAAGCGTGCGCCGCCGATGCGCTGTCCCGGCCAGGCCCGCCCGCGCAGCCTTACGAGCCGGCGCGCATCTTGAGCGCGGCACTGGAGATCGTGAAATCGGTCGACGCCGGCGCCATCGCGCGCATGCATCCCGAGGCGCAAGATCTCCCTGCGAAAATTCGCGCAGCGCGTCTGAAGGCATTGGGGGAGTGGAAGAAGGCCGAGCGTCGAGAGTCCAGCGGTCTGGACGGATGATCGCTCTCGCGAATACACCGGGTTTCGCTGCGCCCTAGCCCCTGCGCGACGAAGTCGATTCCCGACGATCAGAAGAAATGCGCCATGCCGAGCACGAAGCCCGACGGCTTGGCGCCCGGCGCAATCTCATAGTCGTTGATATTGAACGTGTAGGCTGCGTTGGCGCGGTTGTTGATCCTGACGTACCCGGCATAGACCATGCTGCGCAGCGACAGGTTGTACGTGTAGCTCAACTCCCATTGCTCGCTGGCGGTGCCGGGGCCTTTGATCAGGCCGCCCACCTGGGTGCCGTCCGCGGTGGTGCCCTTGCCGTCGCTGGCGTGGCCCCAGAAGGCATAGATCCATCCGCCTCCTACTGGAACGTTTGCTGAGATACCGTAAAAATCGCGCTTGAGATTGCCGTCCAGCGTGTCGTACTTAAGCCGCTCGTAGATGAGCGCGACACGGGCGTTGAAGACGCTGCCGGCCTCGCCGAAGTCATATGCGCCGCTGATCGAGAACGCGTCGTCGTGCCTGCCAACCGCGCGAACTCTGTCGTTGCGTTCGTACGCGACGCCGAGGTCGATGGGGCCGCCGCTGTACAAGCCGCCCAGGCTCCAGACCCTTGCGTGGCTCAGCTCGGATGGATGGTCGCCGTTGTCGCCGGCGGCGCCGTCGGCGTTTCCGGACGAGTCACGGGTGGAATATTGCACCGCCCCGGTGAAGCCCTTGCTTGTCGGCGAGTCGTAGCGGATCGAGTTGCCGAGCCGCGCATCGAAGCCGCCCTGTCCCTTGTTCTGGGTTCCCTGCGCCCATAAGGCGGCGGTCGACAGCACCGACGTCGTCAGGGTCGGTGTGTTGCCGAAAATCGGGTGGATATCGTCGTAGGGGGTGAGAAACTTGCCCACTTTGATCGTTCCCCAGTCGCTTTGCAGTCCGACAAAAGTCTCGCGGGATGCGAGCGCCGAGCCGCCGGTATCGGCCTGCACTGACGACTCGATCTGGTAGATCGCCGCGAGCCCGCCGCCGATGTACTCGGTGCCGCGAATGCCAAAGCGCGAGGAATTGCTGCTGACGCGATTGACGGTTGGGTTCGTGCCGTCGACCTGGGCGCCCCGGAGGAACTCCAGGTCGAGGTTGAGGTTGCCGTACAGCTTCAGATTCGCGAACTGCGCATGCGCGGGCAACGCGAGCGCCGCGGCGCCGGCGCACAGCAAGCCGGCGAGCCGGCTAGACATCGAGTCTTTCCATTTCTGAGATCATCTGCGCACCGTCTACCGTTGCTCCCGGCAGGAAATGCGCAGCTTTCCAGGAGTGTACCGCAGCGGCAACGTCGCCTTAGAAGCGGTACGCGGTCAAGGTCATCAGCTTTGCGGTCGCTCGCATCAGCGCGCGGACCGGCAGCGGCAGCTCGCCCGCGCCTGCTTCGCGCGCTGCGGCGCCGTGGCGGGCTTCGTCGTCGCGCATCGCAGCGACAATGGCACGGCTTCTCGCGTCTGCCGGAGGCAGGCGATCCATGTGGTCCGTCAAGTGCTCCTCGACCTGGCGCTCGGTCTCTACGACAAAGCCCAGGTTGCCGCGGTCGCCGCCGATGCCGGCGAAAAGGCCGATGGTGAAAGATCCGGCGTACCAGAAGGGGTTGGCGTAGCTCACCCGGTCACCGAGCTCGGCCAGGCGCTCCTGCGCCCACGCCAGATGATCTTCCTCTTCGGGCGCTGCCTGCACGAAGCGCCGCCTGATACAGCGCCTGAGCGCATATCTCGCCGGTGTGATTGACGCGCATCAGGCCGCCGGCGTGGCGACGCTCTTCCGGGGTCAGCGTTTCTTCAGGTAGCCCTGCCGCGGGATTGGGCCGCTGCGAAGACGCAGTGCCAGCCAGCGTGCGCAGCGCGCGGTCGAAGCCAGTGATCAGTTCATCAGTGGTCATGCTTGTCTTGGGGCTGACTTAAAGTTCCATTCTCGCGGAAAAGGGGTCGCGAGTGAACGGGGCCGCTACCTTCGATGATACGACGGGACAAAAAAAGGGCGCCCTTTTAGGACGCCCTTATGATCACTTCAAACCCAGTCAAGCTTGGGAACTTCCCAACGGCAACGCCTTAGAACAAGTGCACGATGCCGAACATCAGGGCGCTCGGATCCGCCCCCACGGCAATCGTGTACGGGTTGATGTGGAACGAGTATGAAGCGCGATCCTTGTTGTTGATCTTGATATAGCCCGTTTGCAGCAGGGTCCGCGGCGACAGGCTGTACACATAGCTGATTTGCCACAAATTGGCGCTGGTGTCGGAGCCATGCCGCAGTTGGCCGACGGTTTCACTGTCGGCGGCGCCGCCCTTGCCGTTGCTGGCGTGCCCATACAGTGCTTGGAATTTGCCGCCGCCGAGCGGAACCGTCGCCGAGACGCCCCAATAATCGCGCTTCAGATCGCCCGTGGGCGTATCGTACTTGGTGTGCTCGTAGCCCACGCCCAGGCGAAGACCGAAGCCCTGCATGATCGTTCCGAAGTCGTAGCCACCCGCGATCGTCCAGTCCGTGTCCTTGGCGAAGAACGGGTGCACCGCATCGAATCCCGGATTCCCCGCCCCAGCGGCAGTATCGGATACGTATTGGCGGACCTTGTTGTTCCGCTCGAAGGAGACGGCGGCGTTGATCGGCCCGTTGACATAGATGACATTGCCGCCGATCACGTTGGCGTGGCGCGTCTCGGACAAGTGATTGCCGTTGTCACCGCCGCCAATGTTTCCGGCCGAGGCAGCGAGCGTCGGACAGACGTAAGTCGTCTCGCCCGACGAATCGCGCGTCGAGTATTGCAGGGCGGCGGTGAAGCCCATGTAGTTCGGCGTATCGTAGCGGATGTTGTTGCCAGTGCGGGCGTCGAAGCCGCCGGTGCTCTTGCTCTCTTGCGCCTGGCCCCAGATCGCGCCGTCGGAGAGGAGCGAGGTGCCGAGCGTGATCGAGTTGTCGAAGATGAAGCGGATGTCGTCCTGCGGCATCAGGAACTTGCCCAACGTGACCTTGCCCCAGCTCCCTTGCAGCCCGACAAAAGTTTCGCGGCTGGCGATCGAAGACGACGCCGCGTTGCCGGTGTCGCCGCTGACGTTCTGCTCGATCTGGAAGATCGCATTGAGGCCGCCCCCCAGGCTTTCCGTGCCGCGCATGCCGAAGCGCGATGAGTTGCTGCTTACGCGATTGACGGTCGGGTTCGAGCCATCGACTTGCTGGCCTTTGACGAACTCGAGGTCCATATTCAAGCGACCGTACAAGGTGACGTTCGCGGTTTGCGCCTGCACGGCCAGCGGCGCGGCGAACGCACCGGCGACGGCAAGGGCCACGAGCTTCTTATTCATGGAATTTCTCCTCTAACGATAAAGTTGGCAAGGAAACAACTTTGCGCCTGCCATCGGAACCTTCTCGGGAGTAACGGAGAAGTTGACCTGATTGTGCCAAACCGGTGAATCCATTGGCAAGCTAAAACCCCCGACCCCAAAACCTGCTGCGATTCCTGTTGCTTTATTGCAACAGGGCGTGCGTGTTTTTATCGCGCTCCGCGAGCATAGGCACGCGTATAATTCCGCGTACGTCGCCCACTGCGGCTCCGTTTTGAGCGAGACGGGCGAAAAATGGCCACAAACAAGAGCTTGCCGACCCGGTTGCGGTGTGTCGCTGCCGCTTAAGCGATGCGCGATGATGAGTTCCCTCGTGCCCGCGCTGATTGCGTTTATCGCAGCCTGGGTGGCCCTCATTTGGTTGCGTAAGCCCGGGCGACTTCCCGCTGACCCGCCCAACCAACGCTCCTTGCATGAACGGACCACGCCACGGGGCGGCGGATTGGCGATCTGGGTGGGCTTTATCGCGGCTTGTGTCTGGACCTTACCGATACGCCCATGGCTCCCGCCGCTCCTGATGGTGATTGCCGTGTCTGTCTGGGATGATCGCCGCGGTTTGCCTGTTATCGCCAGGTTGATGGTTCAACTCGCTGCAGCGGCCTTGTGGTTCATCCTGGATGAGGGCTCCATCAACATTGCGATCGGCCTGATCGCTATCATCTGGATGGCGAATCTCTTCAACTTCATGGATGGAAGCGACGGTTTGGCGGCGACCGTGGCCATTTTGGGATTCGGCGCGTATTCGTTTGCCTCGGCCGCGAACGGCAACGCGGATGCGCCGCTGACGCTCGCCTTGCCGGCGGCAGCGCTTCCGTTTTTGTTCTTCAATTGGCCTCCGGCAAAAATCTTCCTCGGCGACGTCGGCGCGGTGCCGCTTGGTTTTCTGGCCGCGGTATGGGGAATCTCCGGCTGGCAAAATCAATCGTGGCCCGCGTGGTTTCCCGTACTGGTTTTCTTGCCCTTTATTGCCGATGCGACCGTGACGTTGATCCGCCGCCTCGCGCGTGGACAGCGGATCTGGGAACCGCATCGAGTGCACTTCTATCAGAAATTGGTGCAACTCGGATTGGGCCACCGCGGTACGCTCGCTTTGTACGCGGCATTGATGGCGGGCACTTCCTTGTCGGCGGTGGCGGCGTTGTTGCGCGCGCCCGCTGCGGGGATGCTTTTGCTGGGGTTATGGGCAGTCGTTTTGACGCTGCTCTACATCTCGATTGACTATTCCTGGCGGAAATCGGAGCAGCATACGCAATGAGAGTAAGGGCTAACTGGCGATCCTGGCTGGCATTCGCGCACGACGTGGTTGCCGCTGCGATCGCCTGGGTCTGCCTTTATTGGCTGCGCTTCAATCTGGAGTGGCACGAGCCTCAGATTTCGGACGTCTGGCGCACCCTCGCCTGGGTGCTGCCTTTGCAGGCGGGCATTTTCCTCGCTTTCGGCCTCTATCGCGGTCTCTGGCGCTTCGCAAGCCTTCCCGACCTGCAACGTATCGTGCTGGCGGTCGCTCTGGGCGCGGTTGCCATCCCCGTGGTGCTGGTGATGCTGCGGCTGACCTCCATCGTGCCGCGGAGCGTGCTTATTCTCTATCCGCCGGTGCTCATTCTGCTTATGGCGGGCAGCCGTTTTACCTATCGCATCTGGAAGGAGCATCGGCTCTATAGCCCCCTGGCCGCGTTGGGAGAGCCGGTCCTCATTCTCGGTGCGGGCGAAGCGGGCGCGCGCCTCACCAAAGAGCTTGTGCACAGCCGTCAATGGCGCATCGTCGGATTGCTCGACGACAATCCGGCAAAGCAGGGAAGGCTGTTGCGCAACATCAGCGTTCTCGGCCCCATCGCTGAGCTGCCGATGTGGAGCAAGCGATTTGGAGTCCGAAAGGTCATCGTTGCACTGCCGTCGGCCGCGCACGGCGTGCGGCGGCGTGTCGCCGAGCTCTGCGCGTCCGCAGGCATCGAAGCGTTGACCGTCCCCTCGTACGACGACCTTATCAGCGGCAGATCGCAGTTGACGACGATCCGCCACATGGAGCTCGATGACCTGATCAGCCGGGATCCGGTGGTTCTCGATAGCGCGGGTCTGAAGGAATGGCTTGGGGGCCGCGTCGTCATGGTGACCGGAGCCGGAGGATCGATCGGCGCCGAATTATCTCGACAGATCGCGCGGTTCCGGCCTGCCTGCCTGGTGCTGCTCGATTTGTCCGAGTACGCGCTATATCAGATTCAGCAGGACTTGCAGGACGAGGCTCCGGGGATTCCGCTGGCCACCCTCGTGGGCGACGCCAAGCACGCCGCCCTGGTGGAACAAGTGCTCTCGCGCGAGCGACCCAGCGTGGTTTTCCACG
>VBCZ01000444.1 GCA_005889025.1 Betaproteobacteria bacterium | reverse complement strand
TAGAGAAGGATCGCGCCGGACTCGAACATCGGGATCGGCGCGCCGCCGTCGGCGGGCGCGCGGTCGACGATCGCGGGGATGCGGTTGTTCGGCGAAATGCTCAGGAACTCGGGCTTGAACTGCTCGCCCTTGCCGATGTTGACCGGATGGATGGTGTACGGCAATCCCGATTCCTCGAGGAACATGGTCATCTTGTGACCGTTGGGCGTCGTCCAGTAGTAGAGATCGATCGTCTTCAGGCCCCAGCTGCCGCATTTGCCAACTGAGTGCCCGCAGCGAACCCCGAGACAGTACAAATCGAGTACGGCGAGGGGTGAGCCTCATTTGCCAACTGAGCACGACAAAGCAGATGGGGCGCGCAGTAGCTTTGCATTAGAAGGTTCCGGGAAAGTTGCCGCCGTCGAGCAACAGATTCTGCCCGACCAGATAGCCCGCCTGGGCGCTGCACACGTACGCGCACAAGGCGCCGAACTCGTCGGGCGTTCCGAATCGCCCGGCGGGGATCGCCGCCATCCCGGCCTCGCGGATCTCCGCAACGCTCTTGCCCGCGGCCTTGGCGCGCGTTTCCGTGTTGCTGCGCAACCGATCGGTGTCGAACGCGCCGGGAAGCAGGTTGTTGATCGTCACATTGTGCCTGGCGACCTTGCGCGCGAGGCCCGCGACAAAGCCGGTGAGCCCGCTGCGCGCGCCGTTGGACAGCCCGAGGATGTCGATGGGTGCTTTCACCGCCGACGAGGTGATGTTGACTATGCGTCCGAACCGGCGCGAGATCATGCCGTCGATGGTCGCCTTGATGAGCTCGATAGGCGTCAGCATGTTGGCATCGATGGCGCGAATCCAGGTGTCGCGGTCCCAGCTGCGGAAATCGCCCGGTGGCGGACCGCCTGCGTTATTGACCAGAATATCGGGTTGCGGGCACGCGGCCAGCGCGGCGGCGCGACCTTCCGGCGTCGTGATGTCGCAGGCGACCCATGCGACCGTGCGCCCGCACATCGCACCGATCTCTTCTGCGGTCTTGGCCACGACGCTCTCGGTGCGCGCGAGAATGGTGACGTCGGCGCCTTCGCGCGCCAGCGCCTCGGCGCAACCCCGCCCGAGACCCTTGCTGGCGGCGCACACCAGTGCGCGCTTGCCTTCGATGCCGTAGTTCAAGTCGGCGAAACCTCAGCTGCCCTGCAGCTTGTGTACGTCGGGAAAGAACAGGTCGGTCCACGCCGCGGGCTTTTCCTTGATGGTGCCGATCCGCGCCATGAACTCGGCGGTTTTCATGATGCTCTTGGGCGCGAGCGTATATTCGACCAGCGGATCGTCCATCATCTTCAACAGCTCGTCGACGCTCTCCTTGGTGCCTGACATGCGCTTGTAGACCATGGCCGCCGCGCGCTTGTCGCGGTTGATGGTCGATGTCGCTTCCTCGAATGCGGCGACAAACGCGGCGTAGGTCTTCGGGTTGGCATCGCGAAACTTGGTCGTCGACCACACCAGGTTGAACGTCGCGGGTCCGCCGAGAATTTCGTAGTTGTTGAGTATGGTGCGTATACCTGGCCGCGCAACTTCCTGATACTGAAATGGCGGCGAGCTGAAGTGGGCGGTGATCGTGCCGCTGCCGGAGAGCAGCGCGGTCATCGCATCGGGATGCGGCAGCGAAATCGTGAGCGGGTCGAGCTTGGCGTAGTTTGCCTCGCCGAACTCCTTGGCCGCCGCCATCTGCAGAAGCAGCAGTCGCGGATCGACTTGACGTTCGGATTCGACGTCACGAGATTGACCGGCATCGAATTGAGCGCGCCGACGCCCTTCACTTCGTTGGGCGTGCCACGCGTTTTCGACCACAGCGTGATCAGTGAGGGGACGCCCCCCGTGCCGAAGTCCAGACCGCCGGAGAGCAGCGCGTCGTTCATGGCTCCGGGGCCGCCCAGCTTCGCCCAGGTAACTTTGACTTCGCCCAGCCCCATCGCCTGCGCATGTTTTTCGATGAGCTTCGAATCCTCCATGATCATCAGCGCGAGATAGGACAGTCCGAATTGCTGCGCGGCGCGGACCTCTCCCGTCTCCGCCGTCACCGACGGCGCCCACAGGCAAGACAGCGCGGCAAGGAGCGCTGCGGCGCAGGCGGCGATGCGGCCGGCGATTACCCGTAGGTGCGAATTCATTCGCCCGGCCGCTTCTTCCACCCGCGCGGCCGAATGAATTCGGCCCTACAACCCGTCGTTTCAGTCATTTCCGCAAAGCGTATTACTGAGTCTTACGGAAATGGTTGACGACCATTTCCGTCACGATGCTCCCCTCGCCCGCAGCAGCGGGAGAGGGGATGGGGGTGAGGGCTGAGCTTTGCTGATTGTCAGTCATTTCTGCAAAGCTCAGTAAGTCAGTCGGCGGCACGCGCGCTTGCTGCCACGACGTGAACACTGCGCCGCACTTGGATGACGGTGGCAATGGCGAGGAAAAGGCAGATGGCGATGCCCGCGAACACCACGCGCGGTGAGCCATGATCGAGCAAAACGCCCATCGTCACCGGGGCGATGGTCGCGCCGAGATCGAGGCCGGAGTAGACGAATCCGTACACGCGTCCGGACGCACCCGGCGGTGTGGCGCCGCGCACGATCATGTCCCGCGAGGGGCCGGTCGAGCCGAGGCAAAGACCCGTAAGCGCAAGCAGCGGGACAGCCCAATGTCCCAGAGCGGGCTGAACCGCAAGCAGCATGATGAGCGTCGCGCCCAGCGCCAGACCTGTCGCCGCGACGCGGTCGTGCCGTTCGGTGTGCGCAGCCAGAAAACCGCCGGCAAGAATGCCTGCCGTGCTGCCGAGGAGATACGCGCTGATCGCGGAGGTCGCGACCACCAGCGGCACCTCGTACGCCTCGTTGAGACTGCTGCCTACAAATGTCTGTATGCCGACGGTCGCGACGGTGAGTACGCAAAAATACGCAAAGCACAGCAGGATCGGCGTCTGCCGGAACAGCTCGAGGCTCCCTGCCAGCGTGTGCTGCGGCGCGGTCGTGCCGTGAGCGCGGCTCGACAGCACGCTTCGCTGCGTTGCAAGGAGCAGCAGCGCGATCACACCGGCCGCGCCGAGGATGATCAGAGCGGTACGCCATCCCAGCGCGCTGCCGAGCCCGTAGCTCAACACGGGTGCAAGCGCGTAGCCCAAGCTGCCGCCGATGCCGTGCGTGCTGTAGGCGTGACCGAGCCGGCGCGGATCGACATTGGCATTGAGCACGGCGAAATCGGCAGGATGGAACACGCCATTGCCTAGCCCCATCAACGCGGCGATGGGAAACAGCCAGAAAATCCCTGGAACCAGTCCGGCAAGCAAGGCCCCGATCGTAAGGAGCCCGAGACCTCCCAGCAGCACCGGACGCGCACCGAAGCGATCGACGGCGAAGCCCGCGCCGAACTGGCACACACCGCTGGCAACGTAGAACACGCTCACCAGCGCGCCGAGTGTCGCATAGCTCACGCCGAACTCGGCGCGAAGCAGCGGAAACAGCGGCGGCAGAACAAGCTGGAAAAAATGCGACAAGCCGTGTGCAACGCCGATCACGCCGATGACGCGCGCATCGCGGCGGAACGACGAGGGAAGAGCGGACGGAGCCGCGGAGCTCACGGCGGGCTGTGATTTCAAGCATTTATTATAGCCGATCGACCCCTGGGCTCCTCGCGAGCGCATTTCCGATTTCCAGTATCGGCCTTTCGGCACTCGCGCAACGCCGACGGGAACGTGCCGTACACTTTGCACTCAAAGTATCTCGCGCGCCGGCGGGATTCTCATGTCTTTAACGCGTCGGCGCTTTTTCCGGGAGAGAAAACGATGGTCGACAAGGTCAGCAAGACCGAAGCGGAGTGGAAAGCGATTCTCGCGCCCGAGCAGTTTCGGGTCACGCGCAGGAAAGGCACCGAGCGTCCCTTCACCGGCGAATACTGGGACAAGCAGGATCCGGGAAGCTACCGCTGCGTTTGTTGCGGTACGCTGTTGTTCGACGCCGACACCAAATTCGACGCAGGGTGCGGCTGGCCGAGCTTCTACGCACCGGCGGAATCGGCGAATATCCGCACCGCCGAGGACACAAGTCACATGATGCGACGCACCGAAGTCATGTGCGCGAAGTGCGACGCGCATCTCGGCCACGTTTTCGAGGACGGGCCGCAGCCGACCGGGTTGCGCTACTGCATGAATTCGGCGTCGCTCAAGTTCGACCCGAAGAAGGACGGCTAAGCCGAGGGAGCGTTTCCATGCGCGTTCTGCTTGCCGAGGACGACGCGATGATCGGCGCAAGCGTTCGCCGCGGACTCGCGCAGGACGGATTTACCGTCGACTGGGTGCAGGACGGGCGCGCCGCCGAGCTCGCGCTCGCCGAAAACGTGCACGATGCACTGCTGCTCGACCTCGGCCTGCCGCGCAAAGACGGCATCGAGCTGCTTACCGCCATGCGTAAACGCGGCGACGGGAGACCCGTGCTCATCATGACCGCGCGCGACGCGATCGCCGATCGCGTGGCGGGCCTCGACGCAGGCGCCGATGATTACGTCGTCAAGCCATTCGATCTGTCCGAGCTTGCCGCGCGCCTTCGCGCATTGCTGCGCCGCCAGTCTGCGCGCGCCGAGCCGCTGTTGCGCTTCGGCGACATCGAGCTCAATCCGGCCACGCGTGAGGCGCGCGTGCACGGCGCGCCGGTGGCCTTGTCGGCTCGCGAGCTCGCGCTGCTGGAAGCGCTGCTCGCGCGACCGGGCGCGATACTTTCGCGCGCGCAGCTCGAGGACAAGCTCTACGGCTGGAGCGATCCGGTGGAAAGCAACGCGGTCGAGGTCCACATTCATTCGCTGCGACGCAAACTCGGCGCCGATTTGATACGCAATGTGCGCGGCGTCGGATGGATGGTCGCCAAGCCGGATGCCGTTGGAGCCTCTGGACAGGTCCCGCGCTCCTCCGCATGAAATCGATCCGGCGAGAGCTCCTGGTGTGGCTGCTGGGGGGCCTTGCGCTCGCCATCGTCGGCGCGGCGATCGGCACCTACTTGCGCGCGCGCGAAGAAGCGAATGCGCTGTTCGATTACCAGCTCAAGGAAATGGCGGCATCGCTTACCGATGCGCCTTTTGTCGCCGCGCCCGCAAGCTCGAGCGGCATCGGCAGCTCGGGAAGCGACACTCTAGTCGTGCAGATCAGGGACAAGAGCGGCGTTCAGCTCTTTCTGTCGCAGCCACGGCGCGAGTTGCCGCAAAACGCGCAGCTCGGTTTCACCACCATTGCGACGGGCAGCGGTCAATGGCGCGTGTTCAGCACGCTTGCAGAAGGCCAGGTCGTGCAGGTTGCGCAGCCGATACGCGCGCGGCGAGAGCTCGCCGCAAGCATGGCGCTGCGGACCATCGTTCCGTTGCTCGCGGTGCTGCCTTTCCTCGCGGCTCTGATCTGGGTGACTATTGCGAGGGGCTTGCGGCCGCTCGACCGCGTGGCCGTCGCGGTGGCGAAGCGATCGCCCTCAGTGCTGGAATCGGTCGACGAGCGCGGGCTGCCGCGCGAAGTTCAGCCGCTGGTGCACGCGCTCAATGGTCTTCTGGGGCGGCTCGGCAGCGCGCTCGATGCCCAACGCGCGTTCGTCGCCGACGCAGCGCACGAGTTGCGCACGCCGTTGACCGCCGTGCATCTGCAGGCGCAGCCTGCCGAGCGTGCGACCACCGACGCCGAGCGGGGCGCGGCGCTCTCCGAGCTCAAAGGTGGGGTCGAGCGAGCGACGCGGCTGGTCGAGCAGCTGCTGACGCTTGCGCGCGAAGAGCCGGGCGTCACCGACTCGTCGACCGCGATTGTCGACCTTGCGTCTGTCGCACGCGCGGTGATCGGCGATCTCGCTCCGCTGGCGGGTGCCAAACGCATCGACCTGGGACTGTCCGTCGCCGATACGGGGACGGCGGGCGTGCAAGGCGATGCACAGTCGCTGCGCACGCTCGTTTCCAATCTGGTCGACAACGCGCTTCGCTATACTCCCTCCGGCGGACGCGTCGACGTGGTCGTCAGCAATGATGCCGGACGGCCGTCGCTTGCCGTGCGCGACAGCGGTCTCGGCATCGCTTCCGAGGATCACACACGCGTGTTCGATCGTTTTTATCGCGGAAGCGGCGCCGAGGGCGTCGGAGGCAGCGGTCTCGGCCTTGCCATCGCCAAGCGGATCGCCGAGCGCCACGACGCCACGATCGAGCTCGGGCCCGGCCTCGACGGCGCGGGGCTCGGCGTCACGGTCGCGTTCCCGCCGGGGTCGGCTTCATCCGCCCCGGCCGCGTCCGCTCGCTGACGCCTCCTCGGACTTAAGTCTCCCTTAAGTTTGCGCTCGTATTTTGGCGGATATGCCGGGGGCAATCCCGGCTGCCTTTCACAGGAGCAAGCTATGCAAGCGAGAAATTTCCGACGCAGTGCCGTTGCGCTCGCCATAGCCGGCGCGTTCACGGTGGGCGTCATGACGGCGGACCGGGTGTCTCTGCACCAGGCCAATGCCGCGGTGTCGCCGCCCACGGTCGCCACGCCGGCGGTATCAGCCCCGGCGAATGTGGCCCCCGTCGCGGCGCTACCCGACTTCAGCGGATTGGTGGAGAAATACGGCCCCGCGGTCGTCAACATCAGCGTAATCGCAGACGCGCGCAGGGTTTCGGCCGGCGACGACGACAATGGTTTCGATCTGGGCGACCTGCCTCCACAGCTGCGACCCTTCTTCCGAAACTTGCCGCAGCTGCCGCGGCAAGGTCAGGGTCTGATGCGTGGTGTCGGCTCAGGATTCATCCTCAGCCCCGATGGCGTGATCCTGAGCAACGCCCACGTGGTCGCGAACGCGGACGAAGTGATGGTCAAGCTTACCGACCGTCGCGAATTCAAGGCCAAGGTTCTTGGTAGTGACAAGACCACCGACATCGCGGTGCTGAAGATCGATGCGAGCAACCTGCCTTCGGTGAAAATAGGCGATCCCGCGACGACCCGGGTCGGCGAATGGGTCGTAGCGATCGGCCAGCCGTACGGATTCGAGAACACAGTGACCGCGGGCATCGTCAGCGCCAAGGCGCGGACGCTGCCTGAAGATTCGTACGTTCCATTCATCCAGACCGACGCGGCGGTCAATCCCGGCAACTCGGGCGGCCCCCTGTTTAACCTGAAGGGTGAAGTCATCGGCGTGAACTCGCAGATCTTCAGCCGCTCGGGCGGATTCCAGGGGCTGGCCTTCGCGGTGCCCATCGACATCGCGATGCAGGTGGAAGATCAGATCCAGCATCACGGCAAGGTGAGCCATGGCAAGCTCGGCGTGACCATCCAGGAAGTCAATCAGGCGCTGGCGCAGAATTTCGGCCTGAAGTCCCCCGCCGGCGCGCTGGTGAGCTCGGTGCAGAAGGACGGGCCGGCCGCCAAGGCAGGCATCGAGCCCGGTGACGTGATCACCAAGTTCAACGGCAGGGACATCGTCCGCTCCGCGGATCTGCCTCCGTTGGTGGCGAGCGTTAAGCCCGACTCGCGCGTGACCTTGGAAGTCTGGCGAGACGGCAAGTCCAAGGATCTCACCGCGACCGTCGGCGCGCTCGACGACAAGGCGACGCTCGCCGCCAACAGCAAGGCGGATCTCGGCAAGGGACGTCTCGGCGTCGCGGTGCGACCGTTATCTGCCGACGAGAAGCGCGAGGCTGACATTCCGGGCGGGCTGCTGGTCGAGGACGTCGCGGGTGCTGCGGCACGCGCCGGTGTGCGTCCAGGCGACGTCATCGTGGCGGTGAACAACACGCCGGTGAAAAGCGCCGAGCACTTCAAAGAGCTGGTCGCAAAATCGGGCAAGGCCGTTGCACTTCTCGTCCAGCGCCAAGATGCGCGGGTGTTCATCCCCGTTCCCTTGGGCTAAGTCATTCTCTTGAACGCCGGACTTCCGGCGGTTCCCCCAGCGGACGGGCTCATCACCGTCCGTTTTTTTTTGCCTGTTGACAATCTACGATATTGTAATGATATCATACCAATATTGACCCC
Organism: Betaproteobacteria bacterium; assembly: GCA_005889025.1. Lineage (GTDB taxonomy): Bacteria > Pseudomonadota > Gammaproteobacteria > Burkholderiales > Casimicrobiaceae > PALSA-1003. Next base: position 868 of record VBCZ01000444.1, on the reverse strand, counting down.
CCCTTTGCCCGTTTCGGAATCGTCCGGCCACGACGTCCAAACGCTGGCGACCGGTGGTTATTGCAGCGGAGAGAGCGAATCGAGTGGACCAACCCACATCTTCGAAAGGAGCGAGCGATGATCATGCGAGCGAGAAATCCCGGTTTGTGGACCGCACTTGGCGCGAGCGTCGGCACCGCGGTAGGCACGGCGCTGGGCAATAGTCCGGTCGGCCTTGCGCTCGGCGCGGCATTGGGCGTAGTCGTCGCGGTGTTCGCGGCCAGGCCCGGCAAGCGCAGTTGCTAGCGACGCTCGTCCCTATTCTTTTCCGGGACAGTCGCCTTTTCACGAGGTTCTCGACGCTTGGCTGAGCGAAAGGCTTTTCTTCTTCGGCTCGATCCCGCCATATGGGCGGCCATGGAGCGCCTCGCGCAGACCGAGTTGCGCAGCGTCAACTCGCAAATCGAATTCCTCCTGCGGGACGCACTCGCACGTCGCGGCATCAAGCCAAGGGACGCGGCGGGTAGCGCGCCTGCCGGCGGGACTATCACGCGTGGCAGCAAGCTGGCTTGATCCGCTGGCCGCAGCGCTGGCGTCTTCGCCGGCGTTTCGCCAGCACGCGCTGCGTCCTGCCGAGCGCGCCGACGAAGATGCCCTGTACGCATTGCATCGCGACGCCATGCGTGCGCATGTCGACGCGATCTGGGGCTGGAACGAGGCATGGCAGCGCGCGCATTTCGCCGCGTATTACGCCCCGGGCCGCAACGCGATTATCGTCCGTTGCGGAGCAACGACGCAGGACGTCGGCCGTATCAGCCTGACGTGGCATTGGCGCACAATCTTTCTGCGCGACATCGAGCTTGCCGCGCACGCGCGCAATCACGGGCTC